>JACCSV010000233.1 GCA_013812805.1 Sphingomonas sp.
GACGTCTACAATCACAACCTGGAGACGGTGCCGAGGCTGTACCCGACGATCCGCCCCGGAGCGCGTTATTATGCGTCGCTGCGGCTGCTGGAGAGCGTCAAACGTCGGGCGCCGCATATCTTCACCAAGTCGGGCGTGATGGTCGGCCTTGGCGAGCAAAGGCTCGAGGTTCACCAGGTGATGGACGACATGCGCTCGGCAGGCGTCGATTTCCTCACCATGGGCCAGTATCTGCAGCCGACCCCGCGCCATGCCAAGGTCGAGGAGTTTGTCACTCCCGCCGCCTTCGAAGCCTACGCCGCAATCGCCCGCGCCAAAGGGTTCCTGCTGGTCGCGGCCTCGCCGCTGACTCGCTCGAGCTATCACGCCGGCGACGATTTCAGGAAGATGCAGGCGGCGCGGGCTGCGCAGCTGGCGCGGGCAGGGGCGAATGCCCCGGCATAGCGAGACCCGCTACCTGCCTTATACGCCCGAGCAGATGTTCGAGATGGTGGCGGATGTCGCTCGCTACGATGAATTTCTGCCGTGGGTGGTGGCGGTGCGGATCCGCTCGTCGAGCGAGACCGAGACAGTCGCCGACCTCGTGGTCGGCTTCAATGCGTTCAAGGAGCGCTTCACCAGCCGGGTCACCAAAGAGCGGCCGACCGCGATCTGCGTCGATTATATTGAAGGTCCGCTCAAATATCTGAAGAACGAATGGCGGTTCGAACCGGCCTCTGCCGGCGGCACCGAAGTCTTCTTCTCGGTCGACTTCGCTTTCCGCTCGCGGATTTTCGAAGCGCTTGCCGGGCAGATGTTCGATCGGGCGCTGCGGCGCATGACCGATGCGTTCGAGCGGCGCGCCGCGACACTTTACGGAATCAGCAGCTCGAGCGCGCAAAGCGCCGCCTGAAGCCGCACCCCGGACCGGGTGCTTTCTTCGAAAAACTTGTTGTCGGCGACGATCTTGGCCGGATCAGCGTCGCGCTCGGCACGGGCGAAGACCACCATTCCAACCGGCTTGGCCGCAGTGCCGCCGCCGGGGCCCGCGACCCCGGTGATCGCGACGGCGACGTCGGCGTCGGTCGCGTGCAGGGCTCCGCGCGCCATCGCCCAGGCTGTCGCCACGCTGACCGCGCCGAAGGTCTCGACGACGTCCGGGCTCACTCCAAGCTGGCCGATCTTCGAGGCGTTGGAATAGGTCACGAACCCGGCCTCGAATACGTCCGAGGAGCCGGCGATTTCGGTAAGCGCGGCGCAGACCAGCCCGCCGGTGCAGCTTTCCGCGACGGCAATGCGCCGCCCGGCCTGGCGGTTAGCCTCGACCACGGCGGCCGCCTTGTCGAACAATATTTGCGGGAGCAGCCTGTCGGTCATTCGAACGTCCCCAGTCGAATGCTGGCAACGGCCTGGGCGGCGATTCCTTCCCCGCGCCCGGTAAAGCCGAGCCGCTCCGTCGTCGTCGCCTTGACGCTGACGGATGATTGCGGAAGCTCGAGAATGAAGGCGATGCGATCGCGCATTGCGGCGCGGTGCGGGCCGATCTTCGGCTGTTCGCAGATGATCGTGCAGTCGACATGGTCGATGACCCCGCCGCCACCGCGGACGAGCTGAGCGGCGTGAGCGATGAACAGCTCGGAGTCAGCGCCCTTCCACTGCGGGTCGGTCGGCGGGAAATGGTCGCCGATGTCGCCGAGGCCTGCCGCCCCGAGCAACGCATCGGTGATTGCGTGAAGCACGACGTCGGCGTCGCTGTGGCCGGCAAGGCCGCGCTCGCTCGGGATGGCGATGCCGCCGAGCATCAGCGGCCCTTCGCCAGCAAATGCGTGAACGTCGAAGCCGATGCCAGTGCGCGGTACGAGCCGCCCTGCGAGCATCGCTTCCGCGCTCTCCCAGTCGCTGGCGGTGGTTAGCTTGTCGAGCATCGCGTCTCCCTCGACCGCGGCGACGCGCATGCCAGCGGCGCGGACGACGGTGGTCTCGTCGGTGGGAGCAGGGCCCGACCACCGCTCGTACGCCAGCCGCAGGCTGTCCAGGCGAAAGGCTTGCGGCGTCTGCACTCGGACGATGCCGTCGCGCTCGACCATGTCTTCGAGCTCGGTGCCGGCGCGGGCCAACGTATCGCCGACGGCGAGGACCGGCGCCGCACCTTCGAAGAATTCCAAGGCGGCAAGCAGCCGGTCGATGACGAGGGGAGGGCAGAACGGACGCGCGGCATCGTGGACCAGCACCGCCTCGCTCTCGATTGCCTGCAATCCCGCTTTGACCGAGTCGGAGCGTTCCGCGCCGCCGGTAAGTAGTTCGCCGATGTTGAGCCCGGCGAGCGCGTCACCGGCAAGGGCCTGTTGGCCCTCGCCGATGACGACTCGGACCGATCCGACCGCGGGGTGACGGAGAAGCCGCTCAACCGCCCAGCGCAACACCGGCTTGCCCGCGATCGGGCGGAACTGCTTGGGGATGCCACCGCCGAGCCGCTGACCGCTTCCGGCGGCGACGATTAGGGCGGTGACGGTCATCGCGGCGCGCCTTGCCCGTCGCCGAGCTCTCCTGTAAAGGCGCGCCTTCCCATGACCTTGCTGAAACCCATCGAGATCGGTCCCGTCCGCATCGACGCGCCCGTCATCCTGGCGCCGATGACAGGCGTCACCGATTTGCCGTTCCGACGCATCGTCCGCCGCTTCGGCGCCGGCCTGACGGTCAGCGAGATGATCGCCAGCCAGGCGATGATCCGCGAGACGCGGCAATCGCTGCAGAAGTGTCTGTGGGACCCGAGCGAGCAACCGGTGTCGCTGCAGCTGGCCGGCTGCGATCCGGTGGTGATGGCCGAAGCGGCAAGGCTCAACGAGCAGCGCGGCGCGGCGATCATCGACATCAACATGGGCTGCCCGGTCAAGAAAGTGGTCAATGGCGAAGCGGGTTCGGCGCTGATGCGCGACCTGCCGCTGGCGGCGGCGTTGATCGACGCCACGGTCAAGGCGGTGAAGCTGCCGGTGACGTTGAAGATGCGGATGGGCTGGGACCACGGCAGCCTCAACGCGCCCGAGCTTGCGCGGATCGCGCAGGACCTCGGCGTGCGGATGATCACCGTCCACGGGCGCACCCGCTGCCAAATGTACAAGGGTAGCGCCGACTGGTCGTTCGTGCGGCTGGTCAAAGCGGCGGTGTCGATCCCGGTGATCGTCAATGGCGACATCTGCTCGACCGCGGACGCGCGCGAAGCGCTCGGCGCATCGGGCGCCGACGGCGTGATGATCGGCCGCGGCTGCTACGGCAAGCCGTGGCTTTTGGCGCAGGTGACCGCCTACCTGATGGACGAGACGGCGAGGCCCGATCCGTCGCTCGACGGGCAATTGGAAACGATGCTCGAGCAGTATGACGAGATGCTGTCGCTGTATGGGCGCCACACTGGCGTCAACCTCGCGCGCAAGCATATCGGCTGGTACACCAAGGGCCTGCCGGGCTCGGCCGAGCTTCGTAACACCGTGAATCAACAGGAAGATCCGGCACAGGTAATCGCCATGCTCAAGGCCTTTTACGCCCCCTGGCTGACTCGCGCTGCCGCTTGAGCGAGGCTTCTCGGCGTTAGCTGTGTTGTTTTTGCAACGCTAGGTGCTAGGGCGCTGGTGATGGATGCGCCCGCCGCAGATTCGGACATCGCGCTGAACGACCCGACCAGCTGGCTCGGCCGCGAGCGCGAGAGCGGCCGGCTGTATCGCTTCGCCATCGTTGGAATGGCCGCGATCCTGCTGGCGATGCTGGGCCTGAGCATCTGGCTCCTCCAGAAACCGGGCACGCCCGGGACGCTGCTTAAGCCGCCGCTGATTGCGGCGCTTCTGGTCGCAATCATCATTCCCGCAATCGCGTTGATGGTGCTGCTGTCGCGGCGCCTGGCGATGGCCCGTGCCTCGCAAGGGGGTCTCGGGACGGGACGGCTCCACACGCGCCTGGTGGCACTGTTCTCGGTGATTGCCGCGGTGCCGACGGTACTGGTGGCGATTTTCGCCTCACTGCTGTTCCAAAGCGGCCTGGAATTCTGGTTCTCCGACCGCGCCCGCAATATGCTGGAAAACACCGTCGTGCTGGCGCGAAGCATTTACAACCGGGAGGTGGAGCGGGTCGCTGGCGAGACCGTGGCGATGAGCGGCGATATCGCCGCGTACCTGAAGCTGGTAAGCATCGAGGATCCGCAATTCAGTGACGGCTTTGGCCAGCAGGTCCTGTTCCGCAATCTTTCGGAGGCGGTTATCGTCAACGTCGGCGAGGATAATGTCATCCGCTCGCTGGCGTTGGTGAACCCCTACGACCGACCGCTCGACCGGATCATCACCCAGGACACGATCAGGCAGCTTGAGCGCGCTCCGGTTGTCGCCGTCAATTCTAGCGACCGCGTCGGAGCGGTGACGAAGCTGGCCTATGGTCCGAACACTTACCTTTACGCCTCGCGAGTATTCGAGCCGCAACTCCGGGAGCAAATGCGCCGCGGCAACGAAGTGGTGATCGATTATCGCGCTTTGCTCGCCCGGTCGCGGACCAACCAGCTGCGGTTCAATGCGGCGCTGTTGCTTGGCGCGCTGGTCATCGTCGCGCTGGCAATCTTCACCGCGCTTCGGCTTGCCGACAGGCTGGTGCGTCCGGTCGGGCAGCTTGCCGCCGCCGCCGGCCGCATCGAGCAGGGCGACTTTTCGACCCGGGTGCCGGTCACTCGCACCGAGGACGAGATCCAGTCGCTTGCGGTTGCGTTCAACCGGATGACCGAGCGGCTTGACGAGCAGACCGGCGCGCTTCGGGCGGTCAACGCGCAGCTGGAAACCCGGCGCGCATTCATCGAGGCGGTGCTGTCGAGCGTCACTGCCGGCGTGATCGCGCTCGATTCCGCCAATCGCGTGCTGCTGATCAATCGCTCCGCCGAGGCCCTGCTCCAGCATGGGCAGGAGGCAATCGAGGGCGCCGAGCTTGCCGGAGTCTCCACCGAGCTCGACGAGTTCATGCACGGCGAGGAGCGCGAGGCGAGCGTTACCGTCAGCTCCGCCAGCGAACCGCGGATCCTGGCGGTCAAGCGCGTTCGCTACGAGGACGGGGCGGTCCTCACCTTCGACGACATCACCGACCAGCTGCATGATCAACGCAGCGCCGCCTGGTCGGATATCGCCCGGCGCATCGCCCATGAGATCAAGAACCCGCTGACCCCGATCCAGCTTGCCGCCGAGCGACTGCAGCGGCGCTTCGGAAGCGAAGTGAAGTCCGACTCCGAAACGTTCGAGCGGCTGACCGGCACCATCGTTCGCCAGGTTGGCGACCTTCGCCGGATGGTCGACGAATTCTCCAACTTCGCGCGCATGCCCAAGCCCTCGTTCGTCGACGAGAACGTCCATGAGATTGCCCGCCAGGCCTTGTTCCTGCACGAGGTTGCGCACCCCGGGATCACCTTCCTGCTCGACCCGCCCGCCGGGGATTTTCCGATGGTTTGCGATCGGCGGCAGCTTGGGCAGGCGCTGACCAACGTCGTCAAGAACGCCGTCGAAGCGATCGAATCCCGCCGCGCTCGCGGCGAGCACCATCTCGGCGGCGATCGCGTCGAGCTGCGGTTGAGCCGCCACGACACGCAGCTGATCATCGACATCATCGACACCGGTATCGGTCTCCCGGAAGACCGCGAGCGGCTGACGGAGCCGTACATGACCACCCGGGTCAGGGGCACCGGCCTTGGCCTGGCGATCGTCAAGAAGATCGTCGAGGAGCATTGCGGCGAGATCGCTTTTCTCGACCAGCCCGGCGGCGGCACCCGGGTGCGGATCGCGTTCGATGCAGAACGTCTGGCAAAGCAGGTTACAGACAGTGAAAAGACTGGTAATTCAGATGCCTAAGGAGTGTTGTTGATGGCCCTCGAAGTTCTCGTAGTGGACGACGAGGCCGATATTCGCGACCTGGTCAGCGGCGTCCTGGAAGACGAAGGCTATTCGGTCCGAAGCGCCGGCGACAGCGGCTCTGCACTGGAGGCAATGAAGGACCGACGGCCCTCGCTGGTGTTGCTCGACGTCTGGCTTCAGGGTTCGCGCCTCGACGGGCTGCAGCTGCTTCAGGAGATCAAGCGCAACGACCCGAGCCTGCCGGTGCTGATGATCTCGGGCCACGGCAACCTCGACACCGCGGTCGCGGCGATCCGCGAGGGGGCGGTCGACTTCATCGAAAAGCCGTTCGAGGCGGAACGGCTGCTTCACCTGGTGTCGCGGGCGACCGAGACCGAGCGCCTGCGCCGCGAAAATGCCAGCCTTCGCCTCCAGGTCTCGCACGACCAGGCGCTCGGCGGAAACTCGGTGCTGATCAACTCGGTGCGAGCAACCTTGAAACGCGTCGCCCCGACTGGCAGCCGAGTGCTGATCACTGGGCCAGCGGGGGTCGGCAAGGAGGTCGCCGCGCGCACCATCCATCAGTGGAGCACGCGCTCGGGCGGCCCGTTCATGGTCGTTTCCGCTGCAATGATGACTCCGGAGCGGGTCGAGGAAGAATTGTTCGGCGTCGAGCAAGAGGACGTCAGCCGGCCAGGTCTGCTCGAACAGGCCCACGGCGGCACCCTGTTCCTCGACGAGATCGCCGACATGCCGCTGACCACCCAGGGCAAGATCCTGCGCGTGCTGACCGACCAGAGCTATCATCGCGTCGGCGGCCAGCGGCCGGTGAAGGTCGATGTCCGGGTGCTTTCGGCGACGTCGCGCGACCTGCAGCAGGAGATCGCGGAAGGCCGCTTCCGGGAGGATCTATACTATCGGCTCAACGTCGTGCCGGTGCGACTGCCGCCGC
>JACCSV010000235.1 GCA_013812805.1 Sphingomonas sp.
CTTATGGGCCGCGCATCCACGGACTTGCCAACGGCAAATCGGAACTCGACGCGGTGGTCGAGAAATCGCTCAAACGCGCCGGGCTGTGGGACGAGGTCAAGGACCGGCTGAGCGAGAGCGGAACCGCTCTTTCCGGCGGACAGCAGCAGCGGTTGTGCATCGCCCGGGCGATCGCCGTCGATCCGGAAGTGATCCTGATGGACGAGCCGGCCTCGGCGCTCGATCCGATCGCGACGGCGAAGATCGAGGAGCTGATCCACGAGCTTCGCGGCCGCTACGCGATCGCCATCGTCACGCACAACATGCAGCAGGCGGCGCGCGTGTCGCAGCGGACTGCATTCTTTCACCTGGGTGAGCTGGTCGAATATGGGAAGACCAGCGAAATCTTCACCAACCCGCAGGAAAAGCGGACCCAGGATTACGTCACCGGCCGCTACGGCTGATCGGAGCCAAATTAATGCCACAGCAAATCGGCGGACATACACTCAAGGCCTTCGACCAGGACATCGAACGGTTGCGCGCGCTCATCAGCCAGATGGGCGGCCTTGCCGAACATGCGATCGGCGAAGCGATGCGCTGTCTGGTGCAGCGCGACAATGAGGGCGCGTTGCGAGTCGTCGCCGACGACAAGAAGCTCGACGAGCTGGAAGTCGAGACCGAACGCCGGGCGGTGCAGCTGATCGCGCTTCGAGCGCCGATGGCCGGCGACCTTCGCGACGTGGTCGCCGCGCTCAAGATCTCGGGCGTCGTCGAACGCATCGGCGACTATGCCAAGAACATCGCCCGCCGGGTCCCCCAGATCGACAGCGCCAGCAAGATCGAGCCGATGTCGCTGCTGCCGGAGATGGCGCGGATCGCGACGGGAATGGTCCACGACGTGCTCGACGCCTTCGTCGAGCGCGACGCCGAGGCTGCAGTCCACGTCTGCGAACGCGACATTGCGGTCGACGATTTCTACGATTCGATCTTCCGCACCCTGCTCACCCACATGATGGAAAACCCGCACAATATCGGCCAGTCGGCGCACTTGCTGTTCGTCGCCAAGAACCTCGAACGGGTGGGCGATCACGCGACCAACATCGCCGAGATGGTCTATTACGCGGCGACCGGCGAGCACATGATCGACGTCGCTAAGTCCCGGGCAGGAGCGTGACCATGGCCCGCGATCAACACAAACATCTGCTTCTGGTCGAGGACGATCGACATATCGAGGAACTGGTCCGCCTGCATTTCGGCAAGGAAGGGTTCGACGTTACCAGCACGCCGGATGGCGACGAGGCCCTGGTCCTGGTGCAGGAAACTCGCCCCGACATCGTCATCCTCGACTGGATGATCCAGGGCACCAGCGGCATCGAGGTGTGCCGCCGGATTCGCCGCAACCCGAAAACCTCGGAAGTCGCGATCATGATGCTGACCGCGCGCGGCGAGGAAAGCGACAAGCTGCGCGGGCTCGAGACCGGCGCCGACGATTTCATCACCAAGCCGTTCAGCCCCAAGGAACTGGTGGCGCGGGCGCAGGCGCTGCTTCGGCGGACCCGGCCGTCGCTGCTCGCCGAGAAGCTCAGCTATGGCGGGATCGAGCTCGACGTTGCCGCCCACCGGGTCCGCCGCAACGGCCAGACGATTGCTCTGAGCCCGACTGAATACCGTCTGCTCAAGCACTTCCTGGAGAACCCGGAAAAGGTCTACTCGCGCCAGCAGCTGCTCGACGTTGCCTGGCCGCACAACGAGGACATCGAGCTGCGCACCGTCGACGTCCACATCCGCCGCTTGCGGGTTGCGCTCGGCGGCGACCGCGGCGCCGACCTCATCCGCACCGTGCGCTCGGAAGGCTATTCGCTCGACGCCGGCGTCAGCTGAGGCGCGCTTCTTTAGAACCAGGCGCGGATGCCGGTAAGCAGGCTCCAGCCGGCCGTTTCTTCACCCTCGTTTCGCAGAAAGCGGCGAGTGTCGCCGAAGGCGCGGCGGTATTGCACGCCGACATAAGGCGCGAACTCGCGCCGGATGTCGTAGCGCAGGCGAAGGCCGATTTCGGCGTCCGACAGGCCGGAGCCGATGCCGAGCTCGGGGCTGTCCTGAGCGGCGAAGTTTAGCTCGGCGCGCGGCTGCAGGATCAGCCGCTGGGTGATCCGCTGATCGTAATAGCCTTCGGCGCGTGCCATCAGCTCGCCCTTGTTGGACAGGAACAGCGCGCCCTCGACGTCGAAGAAGCTTGGCGCGAGAGCCTCGACGCCAAGCACCGCGTAGATCCGCGAGGGATTGGGCTTGAAGTCATAACGGACGCCCGCCTGCACGTTCGAGTAGGTATCGATCGCGTGGCTCCACAGCGCCTGCACCTCGGCCTGTTCGATCGACCGGCCGAACTCGCCTTCGCCCTCGCTCTTGATCAACAGGCGGTCGATGTCCCCGCCGTACCAAGCCTCCCCGTCCCATTCGAAACCGTCGCGGCCGCGGCGCAGCTGGATTTCGGCAAGGTTGAACATCACTTGCGCAAGCTTCTGGCCGCCGTGGAACTCGTTGAGGTGGTGACGGCCCATTTCCATCGGCCCGGAACCGTAGACGCGGTCGCCGGCATGGTCGGTGGGGGCAGGCGGCGGCGGCGCGCTGCCGGCTGGTAAGTCGGTACCCGACGGAGCGGCGTCGGACGCTGCGCCCATGGCATGTCCGGCGTGCGGGTCGGCCACCGCTCCGGGTAGCGGCGTGGCGGGCATAACGTGCCCGGCGTGCGGGTCAGCAGCCGCGGCCGGGGGCGGCGTGGCCGGCATGACGTGCCCGGCGTGCGGATCGGCGGCTTTGGCCGGAGCGGCTTTCTTGGCTGCCGGTTTCTGCGCAGGAGCCTTTTTCACCGGCGCCTTGGCCACCGGTTTCTTGGCCGGCGCTTTCTTGGTGACCTTCTTCTTCGCGGGCGCTTTTTTGGCCGGCGCCTTCTTCGTAGGCATGGTCATGCCCGGCATGTGCCCCTGGTGCTGGGCCTGGGCCGGAACGGCGAGGAGCAGGCTCGCTCCGGCGGCGAGCAAGGCGAGGCTAGGACGCTTCATTTTGCTGGTCTCCGATGAGCGGACGGACGGTTGCAACGCGCATCATTCCGGCGGTCATGTGGTAGAGGTTGTGGCAGTGGAACGCCCAGTCGCCCGCCGCATCGGCGGTGACGTCGAACGTCATCTTGCCGCCCGGCGGCACGTTCACAGTGTGCTTGCGCGGCGCAAAGGCGCCGTGTCCCGTCACTAGCTCGAAGAAATGCCCGTGCAGGTGGATCGGGTGCGGCATCATCGTATCATTGACCAGCGTCACCCGCACCCGTTCGTTGAGCCGGAACGGGATCGGCTCGGCCGGCTCGCTCATCTTCACCCCGTCGAACGACCACATGTAGCGCTCCATGTTGCCGGTGAGGTGGATGTCGAGCGATCGTGACGGCGCGCGCACGTCCGGATTTCGCGTCAGCGCCATCAGGTCGCGGTAAGTAAGGACCCGGTGGTCCATTCCCTCGAGTCCCTGCGGCGGCTCGCCGGTGCGGTCCATCGGCATCGGCGAGATCGACTGCACGCCGGGTCCAGGCTTGACCTGGGGTGCGTTGCTGAAGTCGCGCATGTCCATGGTGCCATGATCCATGCCCTGCATTCCCCCGGTCGTCCCGTTCCCCATGGCGGAGTGATCCATGCCGGCCATGGACCCTGAGCCTGCGGCCGGAGGCGTCGTTGCCGGGCCCTGGCCCATCGCCGAGTGATCCATTCCGGCCATTGTACCGCCGGATGCACCCGCGGCCGCATCGGCGTGGCCCATGGCGGCATGGTCTATCCCCGCCATCGACCCGCTAGTCATGCTGCTCATTGCCGCAGCCGCAGTCGCTGCGCCCGCTGCCTTGATCGTGCCGTGATCGGTGGGAGCGTTCCAGCCGGTCAGCTTCCACAAATCGCGCGAGGCGTTCTGCTCCGCCGAGGGGTCGACGCCGCGAAGGACCGCGATATTGGGCGTGTTCGGCGTGTCGATGCTGGCGGCGGCGCTCGAGTGCTGTCCCATGCCCATGTCCTTCATGGTGAGCAGTGGACGCGGCCGTAGCGG
>JACCSV010000245.1 GCA_013812805.1 Sphingomonas sp.
GCGACCGGCATCGGCAGCTCCGAAGCCGTCGACTGGACCTCGACCTCGCGGGCGACGATCTCGATCTCGCCGGTCGGCAGCCTGGCGTTGACCACCTCGGCGGCGCGGGCGACGACTTCGCCGGTCACCGTCACCACCGATTCCACCCGCAGCGACTCCAGCGTGGCGAGTACCGGGCTGTCGGCGTCGGCGACAATCTGAGTGATCCCGTAATGGTCGCGAAGGTCGACGAACAGCAGCCCGCCATGGTCGCGCTTGCGGTGGATCCAACCCGACAGGCGGATGCTGGCGCCGACGTCGGAGGCGCGCAGATCGGCGCAAGTGTGGGTGCGGTAGGCGTGCATGAGCGCGTGGGCTTTCCGGAGCTATCGAGGTGGCGGGAAAATCGCTTGGGCGCTTCGCCATTCACCTGCCCCTTTGTCAAGGCGCGAGGCCGCGCTATGGCCCCGCTCACCCCATGAAGATTCACCCCCTGATCTCCAAATCCAGCGAACTCGCCGAGCTGGTCGACCGCCTTGCCAAGCACCCGTTCGTTGCCGTGGACACCGAGTTCATGCGCGAGAACACCTATTGGCCAGAGCTGTGCCTGATCCAGGTCGCCAGCCCCGACGAGGCGGCGGCGATCGACCCCAAGGCCGACCTCGACCTGGCGCCGCTGCTCGACCTGATGGTCAAGAACATGGACGTGCTCAAGGTCTTCCACGCCGGCGGCCAGGACCTCGAGATCATCCACAACCTCACCGGCAAGGTGCCCTACCCGTTGTTCGACACGCAGATCGCGGCGATGGCGCTCGGCCACGGCGAGCAGGTCGGTTACTCCAACCTCATCGAATCGATGCTCGGCCATGCCCTCGACAAGGGCGCCCGTTTCACCGACTGGGCCCGACGCCCGCTCGACAAACGCCAGATCGACTATGCGATCGCCGACGTCACCCACCTCGCCAACATCTTCCCCAAGCTGCTCGAGCGGCTGAAGAAAACCGCCCGCGGCGGCTGGCTCGACGAGGAGATGGAGCGGCTGGCCGACGCCTCGAGCTTCGCCTTCCCGCCCGAAGACGCGTGGAAGCGCTTGAAGACGCCGAGCCGCAACCCGGCGGTGCTCGGACGCATGAAGGCGCTCGCCGCCTGGCGCGAGACCGAGGCGCGCTCGAAGAACATCCCACGCGGCCGGATCGTCAAGGACGACACGCTGGGCGAGCTCGCCGCCCACCCGCCCAAGACCCAGGAGGATTTGGGGCGAATACGCGGGCTGTCGGCCGGCTGGAGGAACAATGACATCGGCCAGCGGCTGATCCAGGTGCTGGCCACCGCCAAGCCGCTCCCCGCCGATGAATTGCCCGACCGCGAGCCGCGCCGCCCCGGCCTCACCAAGGAAGGCGCCCTGGTCGCGGATTTGCTGAAGCTGCTGCTCAAGATCCGCGCCAAGGAGAGCGGCGTCGCCGCCAAGCTCATCGCCCGCACCGACGAATTGGAAGCCCTCGCCGCGGGCGTCCGCAACGATCTCAACATCCTCGGCGGCTGGCGGTTCGAGGAGTTCGGCCGCGACGCCGTCGACCTCGTCGAAGGCCGCTTGGGCTTCGCCATCGAGAAGGGCAAATTGAAGATGAGCAGGCTGCTGGTCGACGAGCCCGCCTAGGCTTCCTGACGCCCCCGCGCGACGAGCCGACTATGTAAGCGCTAGGCCGAGGAACGAGGCCGCTCGCCAGGGGTTGGTTTGATGAGGGCACACGCCCCATTTTCACATCAAACAGGAGACCTTCCTATGACTGATCGCACCGCATCGGCCGTATTCGACAGCCGCGAAGAAGCAGAACGAGCGCTTTCCGAACTCCGCTCGGCCGGCATCAAGGACGCTGAAATGTCCATCGTCGGCAAGTCGGAAAGCGGCGACGGATCGGGAATGAGCGACAATGACGACGACGGTGTCAACGAGGGCGGCGCAGTCAAGGGCGCGCTGATGGGCGGCGGCGCCGGCGCGCTGCTCGGCCTTGCCGCGCTTGCAATCCCCGGTGTCGGCCCGCTTGCCGCGGCCGGAGCGATCGCTGCCTCGGCTGCACCTGGAGCCGCCGGGATCGGCGCTGCGCTTGGCGCCACCGCCGGCGGCCTGTCCGGCCTGCTGACCGACAATGGCGTCAGCGATGAGGATGCCAGCTATTACGAAGAGCGGATCAACCAGGGCGGTTATTTCGTCGCCGTCCATGGCGATCAGTCCGACCGCGCTCGCGAAATCCTGTTCCGCAACGGCGGCCACAACGCCGGCCAGTCGAAGATGGCGTCAGCCTAAGTCCAAGCTTGAGCTAGCCTTAGCTTAAGCATAAGTCGGGAGGAGCGCCGCGCTGGCGCTCCTCCCTTTATTTTGACTAGCGTCCAACGCCGGTATTGGTGCCGCGGTTGTTGTGGTCGTCGTCGCGACGCTTCAGGCCCATCAGGCCGGCAAGCCCGAGCAGGCCGAGCAGGCCCCACCGACCTTCATCGCCCTCATCGTCGTCTTCAAGGTCGGTGGTCGTTATCGTCGGATCGGTTGTCGTCGTGTCCTGCGCGATCGCGGCGGAGGCACTGGTGGCAAGAATGAGTGCGCCGAACGCACCTATTGCCTTTGCTTTCATGGTCATGGACGTTTCCCTCTGTTGGCGGGGAAAAAGTCTGCGGCCGGAAGCCGGGATCCTTAACCCCGCACCGCCGCAACGATGTCATTTCGGCTGTTGTTCCCTTCAATTCGGCTTAACCTGGTTGAGGGTGACCGGCTTAAGCACCGGCAAAAGCGCTTAAGTTGCAGGCGCTTCTGCCGCCAGTTTCGGCGCTGCAGCCGTCCCGGGCTTGTGATGGCGGCAAGTGACCGTCGGGTTGACCTGCGCGTGGACGCCGATCGGGTTGCCGCGGAACACCCAGGCGTGAAGCTCGTAATGCGGTTCCCAGCCGTGCGCCTCGTCGAGCCTGGTCGCCGGATTGTCCTTGAGCAGGACGAACGGCGTGCCGCGATAGCTCGGCGGCTCCTTGCCGTGCTTCTCGTGCCAGGCGGAAGCAAACACCAAATTCTCGACCCCGACCAACTCCAGCGAACCATCCGCCTGCGGCTCGTAGACCAGCATCGCCGGCTTGCTGAAGTCGGCGTAGGTGCCGGTGCCGCCGACCCGGCCCGCTCCCGGCTTGGGCGGAAGCCCGAGCAGGTCGCGCCGCACGTAATGCTGTCCCATTGCGCCTTCGGCGGCGGGATGGCCAAGCATCTCGCCGGTCACGCACTTGTTGTCGGTCGTATAGCCTTCCGCGATCGCCACCTTGACGTCGCGGTAGCGCTCCGCAGCCTGTTTAATCTCGTCGAGCGACGGCTCGGCCGCCGCCGTGTTGCAGCCAGCGAGGAATAGCGCGATCGCGGCGCCACCGAACGTCTTCAGTTTCATCGTCTTCCCCCTTCTCGCCTACATCACCGGATCGTCGCCCGTTTTCGGGCAAGTGGTGACCCCGGGCGCGTGTAAATGGTCCATGTGGGCGGTGTAACCCATTGCCTCGAGCTTCTTGAGCTTGGTGGGGTCGGTCGGAACGCTGATCATCGCCGCGGGGACCACGGGCGCTGCCGGAGTTGCCGCCGGCGGTGGAGCCTGCGCCGGTGCCGGCGCTTCGGTGGTCTGGCGAGGCTGCTCCGCCGGCTGCTGGCTGCAGGCGCCAAGCGCGAGCAGCAGGACGATGGTTCGCATGTGCATTCTTTCCTTTCCCTCTAGGCGAGTGTGCAAAAGCCCGGCTTCTCTTCTAGTCGGCAGATATCCGGGATGTTGCTGGTCGACTTCCAGTAATCGGTGAGCCCGACGCGGGTGACTAGCTGCTCATATTGCGGCGAGCGCCACGCGTCCGACAAATTCGGTTCGAACAGCACCGCGGCAAGTGCGTGGCCGCGATCGTTGATCAGTCTCCGCGACGCGTCGAGCGCAGCGCCGTCGGCGCCCAGCGCGGCCAGCGCGGCGACGATCAGCCGGTCGTTGCGCCGCGGGTTTTTCGCCATCGACTCAAGCTCGGTAACGACGGCCGCCTTGCGTGCCGGGTCGTTCGACGCCAGCGCCTGGAAAGTCGCCGCAAGCAGGCGCCGCTGCTCGCTGGTCAGATGCAAATCGGGCGCGTCGAGAAGCGGCAAAGCGTCAGCGTAGCGGCCGGTCCAGTAGGCGGACTTGACCTTGAGCAACCGCAACGTCGCCGCGTCCGGCCACATCTGCATCATCTCGGTGATGATCCGCTCGGCTTCGTCGTGGCGGCCGACGACGTGAAGCGCGTGCGCCAGGCGGACGTTGCTGAACGGGGCCAGCGGGATCATCGCCCGGGCGCGTTCGTATTGCTCGACCGCTTCCTCCATCCGCCCGACGGAAGTGAGGAAATCGCCGTAGAATTGCCGCTCGCATCCGCATTCGGTGGGGCGCACGCCGATCGCTTTCTTGAGCAATGCCTCGCGCTCGGCGAACTTGTTGAGCGGCAACAGCCCGGCCATCGCCATATAGCCTTCGGGATTGAGGGCATCTAGGTTGCCGGCGCGTTCGGCCGCCGCCCACGCTTCCGTGCGCAGCTCCGCGGCTTCGCCCGAGCTTGCCGACTGGCTGAGCGGCACCGCGGCGAGCGCCAGCGCCGACCAGCCGAAGGAGAAATCGGGGACTGCGGCGGTGACTCGCCGAGCCGCTTCCAATATCTGCTCGTCCTCGGCCGCTCCGCCCCAATAATCTCCGCAGAACTGCAGGTAGAGCGAGAGCCCCTGGTCCGGCATCTTGCGCCGATAGGACGAGGCGCCCCACAGCCCGCAGCGGACCACCTGGCTCGCCGCCACCGCGACCTGGCGCGGCGCCAGCGTATCGGCGGCGAGCCGGTCGTAGGCGTTGGTCCACACCACCGCGCCGGTCTCGACATTCTTCAAATTGAACGGTGAAGCGAAGCGCATCGTCGAGCTTGCGGACGCTGCCGTCCAGCACGAACGGGGCAGAGGCGTCGGCGGTAACCACCGACACCAAATTTTCCGAGCCGAAGGCGGCGAGTAGCTCCTCGTTCAGCGCCTGCGAAACTTCGCCGGGGACGCCCGAGATCACCTGGAACTGACCGAGCTTGACCTTCGCCGACAACCCGCCGGACGCGCCCCAGCCGAGCGTGCCCGAGAAGAACAGTCCGCCGGCGATCACCAGCACCAGCGCCACCGCCGCCGCTGCCCAGCGGCCGCTCGAGACGATCGCTGGTTTGCGCGGCCTGGCGTGTGCGGCGGGTTGCGCGGGACCGCTGGCCTTCGCCGCGATTGCCTGTTCAAGCGGCGCCAGCGAGCGCGCATTGACCTTGCCCTTCGACAGATCGATCGTCTGATACTGGCGGAAACCCAGCGGCGGCGGCGAACCATCGATGGTCACCGGCACCAGCCGGCCGCTGTCGCGCCCCGCCGCGGCCTCGTCGCGAACCCAGGCCGACCGCGCCGCCGCCTCGCTCCAGATGGCGACGATCACGTCGGCGTCGTGAAGCGCCTTTTCGATCGCGTCGGCGAACTGTTCGCCGCCGGAGATATGCTGGTCCCACCAGACCTCGTGGCCGGCGCGTTCCAGGCAGGCGGCGATCGGCCGGACCTGGCCCGTGTCCTCGCGCGAATAGCTTAGAAAAAGCTTGGCCAACCGCACCCCCCTTGGCGCGGCAGTGTGCGCCGGAGCGGCATCGGCATCAAGGCCGCATTTGGAAGCGCCTAGGCGGCGGGCAGACCCGCTTTCATCGCATCCTCGAACCCGCCGAGATTGTAGACTTGGCGAAAGCCTTGACTGAGCAGGATCGCCCCGGCTTCTCTCGAGCGGCGCCCGGTTCGGCAATAGAGGATTTCCGGCCGCTGCTTGGCGGCTTCGAGCTCGGCCGGAGTGGCGCCATGCGCGGCCAGCTGCCGGAGCTGCGTCAACGGCACGTTGAGCGCGCCCTTGAGCTTGCCGGTGGCTGCAAGCTCCTCCGGCTCGCGGACATCGGCAAGAATCGCGCCGCTCGCGATCAACCTTCGTGCCGCTTGCGCGGTCACAGGCTGCGGCCGCGATGCCGGACTCTGCTCCGCCGCCGGAGCGGGCGGTGGCGCCTTGGGGGACTCGGTCAGCATCGCCGCCACGGCGATTGCGGTCACGATCCCGACTGCTGCAAAGCTGCGATTCACCCGGGCAGTATAGGCGAACCTCGGGTCATCGCCAGCGCCAGGCTAGCTTTCGAACCTGACCGTGCCCGAGATGCTTTCTGTCATCCGCAACAGTTGCTCGCGGACGGGTTGGTCGACGCTCGCGGGGATCAGGTCGTCGATCGAGTCGCGGGCTTCGAAATAACTGGCACTGACACGCACCAGCTCCATCGACCAGCCGGGGAAGCTGCGGACCTTGATGGGGCGTTCGTCCCGAACCTCGATCGCGGAATGACGACGGTCCCGGCGCAGCCGCGCAAGCAGGTCGGTAATCGCGGTTTCCGCACCTTCGATGACCTGCAGAAACCGGGTTCCGTTGAACACCAGCATCCCGGTGACACCGTCGAGGGCGTTGAACTCGAGCGCGGTGCGATGAATTTTCTCGAGGTCCCGCGCGCCTAGATCAAGGCTCGCGCGGCTGGTGTAGGTTAGTGTCTTGAGATCCATGCCGCGCCCCTTAGTGAAACCGACCAGCCAGTCCAACTGACCACCTCAGGTCGCGTGCTTGACCACCGAGCGCCACGCTTCGACGTCGGTCGGTGCCAGCAGCCGCGTCCGGGTTGGGCAGCGATTACTGGTGTGGAGGGCGGCGGTCGGCCCTAGGCCATCCGCCGGCGGTCGAGGCCATACATGTCATCGAAGTAAGTGATCGACGAACCGCTCGGAACCGCCGTCAGATAGGTGATGTACAGCGGCACCAAGCTCGGCAGCGGCACTCTTTGCTCGGCACTCGCGCCCTGCGGCTTGACCGGCTGGCCGAACAGCCAGCGAGCGAAGCGCGGTGCATCCTCGAGCCGCACGCAACCGGCGCTGACCAGCCGCCCCGACTCGCCAAGCGGGTCCTTCGACGGCGTGTCGTGAAGCCAGATCCCCTCCTTGTTGGGGAACATGAACTTCATCTTCCCCATCGAATTGGCGGGACCCGGCCGCTGGCGCAGGCGAATCTCGGTGCGGCCGGCAACCACCGCTTTCCAGTCGACCGAACTGGCGTCGAGCACTCGGGCGTCGTCGCTCCAGTCGCTCATCACCTCATAGCCCTTGGCCTTGAGGTAGCTCTTGCCTTGCTTGAGGACGTTGGGCGCAAGCCGCTTGGCGGTGATGTCGGGAGGCGAGTTCCAATAAGG
The DNA here is from genome assembly GCA_013812805.1 of Sphingomonas sp. Classification (GTDB taxonomy): domain Bacteria; phylum Pseudomonadota; class Alphaproteobacteria; order Sphingomonadales; family Sphingomonadaceae; genus Sphingomicrobium. The sequence continues at coordinate 7,279 of JACCSV010000245.1, forward strand.
GTTGAGAACCGCAAAGCGGATGAATGCGGTCATCATCGGGGTTGCCGCTTCGGGCTTGCCGGCGACGACCCGCATCGAGTCCACGACTTCGCCATTTTCGTACATGTACAACCGCTGCGCGACCGGATTGACGACCACGTAGCGCTGCCGGCCGAACGGAAGGGTCCGAGCGCGCTGCAGGTTGAGCGCGATCAGCCGCCGCTGGTGCTCGTTCGAAAAGCGGCGGTTGACCAGCGCTTGCCTAAGCTGGCCATAGGTCGGGTTGAGCCAGCCGATCCGCTGCACATAGTCGCCGAGTGAAGGGGCGCTTGCCGCCTGGCTCAACAGCACGCGCGCCGGCAGCGGTGTAGGCTTGAGCTCTGGATCGACGTAGATGATGCCGACACCGGGATCGCGGGCCAGGTCGCCCGCGTACGCGACGAACGCTTCGCTCAACATCATCTCGGCCCGGATGACCGCCCGCGGATCGCCGCGCGACGCCTTGGCAACGGCCTTGTTCAGCGCCCGCAGATCGTAGCGCCCGGGATCGAGCCCATCGACCTGTGCGGAGTTAAGCAGCTGCAGCAAATGCTGGGCGCCATGGCCCGAATTGGGCGCAAGCCAGAGCCGGGCGCCGCCGCGCGAGCGGTAGAAGTCACTGACTGCGGCAGATGCGGAGCGGTCAGCGACGACCGCCCCGGCTGGAGTGGCTGCGGCAAAGCCCAGCGAACCTGCGGTAACCGCGAGTGCGGCGGCAAAGCCGGCGAAGCGGCGATTGATTTGCATCTGAATCATTCTCCCTGCGCAAAAACCGCGCACTTGCGAATAGTCCGGTGAGTGGGCGCGAGTCGTCCTCCGCTCGCCGAGCTTCTTTCCCGAGATAAGAAATTCTGCTCCAAGGTCAACCGTTTAGCCCTTCTCGTCGGCTTTATTCCCTGTACGCCCGGCTTGTACGTTCGGCCGTACCTTCGAGTCCATGGCCCCACCGCGAGCGGGATTGCGACCGATGGCGGAAAACTCCGGCAAAGCCGCGCGTTGAGCGGGCAAGAACGATCGAGTCGGAGGAACCATGCCGAAAGTTCTCAAGGACAACGGGCTGACCTTCGTCCTGTTGCTGCTGTTTGCCGCCAGCCTGATAGGTCATTGGCTGACGGGCCTTCACTTTCACAACGCCGAGCTGGCCGAGCATGGCGAACAGCCGATCGGCGCCCTCGCCTTCCTCACCGACCCCCAGTTCCTCGCCACCGTGTTCGAGAATTGGGAAAGCGAATTCCTGCAGATGTCGGCCTATGTGGTCCTCACCGCATTCCTGTTCCAGCGCGGTTCGGCGGAATCCGCAGACCCCGACGAGCACCCGCGCGACGGACGCCTGTCCGAAATCCGCGCCACCAAGGACAGCCCGTCGTCGCTCGGCCACGGGCGCGCGGCGCGCTGGCTCTACGCCAACTCGCTTGGAATCGTGCTCTTCCTTCTGTTCATCGCCTCGTTCGTCCTGCACTGGACGTTCAGCGCCCGAAAGGCCGCCGAGACCGCGCTGCAGCACGGAGCAGCGCCACGGTCGATGACCGAATATCTGTCCGAAGCGCAGCTGTGGTTCGAATCCTTCCAGAACTGGCAGAGCGAATTCCTGTCGACGGCGGTGCTGGTCGTGCTCAGCATCTTCCTGCGGCAGATGAATTCGCCTGAATCCAAGGCGGTCGCCGCGCCGCACCGCCAGACGGGAGCGTAGCTCGGACCCGTTTTCAGCAAAGGCTCATGAGTTGCTCATGCCGCTCACCCGCCGCGCCGGTAAGGTTAAGCCTCACCCACCGGGAGGCAAGCAACATGACTTTCAAGAAACTTGTTGGAACCATCGCACTGGCGAGCGTCTCGTCGCTGGTGGTGGCTCCCGCAACCGCGATCGCGCAATCTGCGGCGATGGAAGCGTCCGACCTGAAGGCTGAGGCCGATGCCATCGTCACAGCCGCTTACCCGGCCGAGGAGCCCGGCGCAGCGGTAATCATCACCCGCGGCGGGCGAGTGGTCTACGCTGCCGGGCGCGGCCTCGCGGACGTCGACACGCGTGCGCCGATCACCCCCGACACCGTCTTCCGATTGGGCTCCATCGTCAAGCAGTTCACCGCCGCCACCATCCTCAAGCTGGTGGAGGAGGGACGCGTCTCGCTTGATGACCCGGTCTCGCGCTTCTTTCCCGACTGGCCGCAGCCCGGCGCCGGCGCCACCGTCCGCCAGGTGCTCAACCACACCTCGGGGATCCAGGATTTCACCAAGATCCCCGGCTGGATCGCCAAGAACCGCACCCGCCCCTTCACCACCGCCGAGATGCTCGCCGTGTTCCGCGACCTGCCGGCGCGCGCACAGCCAGGGCATGCCTGGGAGTATAACAACGGCGGCTACGTTCTGCTCGGCGCGATCATCGAGAAGGTCACCGGGCAAGCCTGGCACGAAGCGCTGGCCGAGCGGATCACCAAGCCGCTTAGCCTGCGCACGATCGTCCACCCGCTTCCCGGCGCCCAAGGCCCGGCAAGCGCGCGCGGCTACACGCGGCACGACGGGCGCGTTCGGCCGGTGCCGCCATCGCACATGAGCGTCGCCCACGCTGCCGGGGGCCTCACGGGCAGTGTCGGCGACATGGCGCGCTTCGCCGATGCGCTCCACCGTGGCCGCCTCGTCAGCCCCGCGCTCTACCGGGAGATGACCCGCCCGGCGCCGCTCGCCGGCGGGAAGGCGGAGACCTACGGCTTCGGCCTGCGCTTGCGCGAAATCCGCGGCCGGAAGGCGCTGGTCCACGGCGGCGCCGGCGCCGGTCTCGATACCGACAGCGTTTATATCCCTTCCGAAGACCTGTTCGTCGCCGTCTTCACCAACAGCGACGAGCCAGCGACTGACCCGAGCCTCCTCACCCGCCGCCTCGCGGCGCTCGCGCTTGGCGAGCCGATTCCGAGCTTCACCCGCGCGAACATCAAGCAGAGCACCATCGCGCCTTTATTCGGCGCCTACGCCGCCGACCGCGGCCCGCCGCGCCTGTTCTTCGAGCGCGACGGTAAGCTGTTCATGGCTCGCGGGGAGGCCGAGCGGGAAGCGTTCGCCGCGGGCGAGGACCGCTTCTTCTTCGGCCCCGGCGAGCTCGACTGGTTCGCC
>JACCSV010000260.1 GCA_013812805.1 Sphingomonas sp.
GGCCGCCTGACGATATAGGTCGGCGTTACCATCGCCCCGCGGGCCGCCGCCAGCCGCGCAAGCTGCTCCGCCTGGGGCAAATCGGGCGCTTGGGCGAGCAGTGCCTGGATCTCGCCGAGCGAGACCACCGGCGAGCCTTTGGCGGTGTACAGCTCGGCCCTGGCGAGGGGAGACAGCAGCCCGTTTGGCAGGACGGCGATTCCGGCCCGGGCCTCGGCCCACCTTGCGCCGCGGATTGCAGCGAACACTTCGCTCCAGTCGCGCGGTATCCGGATCACGGGGGCCGGCGGAGGCGCAGGCGGAAGCTGGACGGGCAGCGTGACGGGGGCGGGCGTGACGATCACCGGCGCGGGTGCCGCCGGCTTCGCGGGCAGCGGTGCGAGCGGGTCGGCGCTCTGCCCCTGGGCAGCGCCCAGCGCAGTCGCCGCGAGAAGCAGATGAATGCTCAACACTCATCCTCCATCAACAACAGCAAATCCTTCCACGCGAGCGCCTTGTTCGACGGATGCTCGAGCAGGAGCCGCGGGGGGAAGGTTGCTACAGCACGCACGCCTTCCACTTTCTGAACGTGACCGCGCGCATCGCCGAGCCTTTTGTCGAGCACGGCGCGGCACGGCGCATCGCCGAGCAGCAGAAGCCGCCTGGGGCCGGCAAGCGCGACATGGCGGCGCACAATCGCGCCGCACGCTTCGAGGTCCTTCGGGCTCAGCCGCGACCCCGGGCTGTGGATGCACGAGACATTGGCGACATAGGCCTGCTCGGGCGCAATGCCGATCGCCGCAAGCATCCGCTTCGTCAGCTCCCACGCCGCACCGCCGATCGGCTGCCCAGCCGAAGCGTCCTCGGGCGCAGGCACGTCGGCAATCAGCATCACCTCGGCCGCCTCGCCGCCCACGGGCAGCACTCGCCTGGCGCCTGCACGCGCAAGCGGCACCGCGGAACTCTCGCCAAGCCAGCTGCGGAACGCCTCGAGGCTGTCGGGAAGCTCCTCGTTCACCTCTTCGACGGGGGGAGCGGGCACCACGTCCACAGGCGCCGCCGCGCCTTCGCCAAGCCAGGCGCGCGGCTTTTCCTGGACCGCGACGTCGACCCCCGCCTCGATCCACCAGCCAAGCACACTTGCTGCCTCGGCCGCACTCAAGCGGTCGTGCTTCCCACCCATGGCGCCAAGTGTCACCGCCATTGACGCCGCGGTCAAGGAAAAGGCAGGGCAGGGCGAGGGGAAAGCACCCCTTCGGGACGACAGGAGCCAATGAGCGAACGCGAATCGATGGCCTATGACGTGGTGATCGTCGGCGCCGGGCCGGCGGGCCTGTCGGCCGCGATCCGCCTCAAGCAGCTCGCGGCGCAGAGCGGGCGCGACCTTTCCGTCTGCATCCTCGAGAAGGGCAGCGAAGTCGGCGCCCACATCCTCTCGGGCGCAGTCATCGACCCGCGCGCGCTCGACGAGCTGATCCCCGACTGGAAGGACAAGGGCTCACCGCTCACCGTCCCGGTGACCGAGAACCACCACTGGGTCCTCACCGCAAAGCGCAAGCACGTCCTCCCCGAGTTCCTGCTCCCGCGCTTCATGCACAACAAGCGCAATTACACGCTCAGCCTCGGCAATTTCTGTCGCTGGCTCGCCGCTTTGGCCGAGGAGCTCGGGGTCGAGATCTTCCCGGGCTTCCCGGCCGCGCAAGTGCTGTTCAACGACGACGGCTCGGTCAAGGGCGTCGCCACCGGCGACCTCGGCATTGCCCGCGACGGCTCGCACCGCTCCGACTACCAGCCTGGAATGGAGCTCCACGCCCGCTACACCTTCTTCGCCGAAGGCGCGCGCGGCCATCTGACCAAGCGGCTGACCGACCTGTTCGGCCTGCGCGACAAGAGCGGCCCCCAAGTCTACGGCCTCGGGATCAAGGAATTATGGGACGTTCCTGCCGAGCGGCATAAGCCCGGCCGAGTGATCCACACGCAAGGCTGGCCGCTCGAGGACGCCTGGGGCGGCGGCTTCCTCTATCATCAGGAGGCCGGCCAGGTCGCATTGGGCTTCGTCGTCGCGCTCGATTACTCCAACCCCTACCTGTCGCCCTTCGA
>JACCSV010000267.1 GCA_013812805.1 Sphingomonas sp.
TGCGCTCGAACGTGGGCGCGGGGGTCGCCGCGGGTGAGCGTGGCGAAGATCGGCACAACGCCTGGCGGGTCGATGATCACCAGGAAGGTGACGAGGGCGGATCCGAACAGCTCGAGCATTACAGGCCCTCCGGGTCGGCCATGCCGGCTCGGCGGTGCGCCGCCACGACGGTATTGCGAAGCAGCATCGCGATGGTCATCGGGCCGACGCCACCAGGCACCGGGGTGATTGCGGCCGCCACCTCGGCCGCTTCGTCATAAGCGACGTCGCCGACCAGGCGGCTCTTGCCGTCAGCGGTCGGCACGCGGTTGATGCCGACGTCGATGACGACGGCGCCCGGCTTGAGCCAGTCGCCCTTGACCATCTCGGGGCGGCCGACGGCGGCAACGACGATGTCGGCGTGGCGAACCACCTCTGCCAAATCCTCGGTCCGCGAATGGGCGATGGTCACGGTCGCGCTTTCGCCGAGAAGAAGCATGGCCATCGGCTTGCCGACGATGTTGGAGCGGCCGATCACCACCGCCTGCTTGCCGCTCAAATCGCCGAGCTCGGCCTTCAACAGATGCAGGCAGCCGAAGGGGGTGCAGGGAACCAGCCCGTCAAGCCCGGTGGCGAGGCGGCCGGCGTTGATCGGGTGGAAACCGTCGACATCCTTGGCCGGGTCGATGGCGGCGATCACTCGGTCGGAATCGATGTGCCGGGGAAGGGGCAGCTGCACGAGGATGCCGTCAACGCGATCGTCCGCGTTGAGGCGCTCCACGAGCTCCAGTAGCTCGGCTTCGCTGGTCGTGTCGGGCAGGCTGTGGGAAAACCCCTCCATGCCCGCCTCGGCGGTCGCCTTGACTTTGGAGCGGACGTAGACGGCGCTCGCCGGGTCTTCTCCAACGAGGACGGTCGCCAGCCCCGGCGCGCGGCCGGTGCGCTGGCGGAAATCGGCGGCGATCCGAGCCACCGTCGCGCGGACCGCCGCGGCCGCGGCCTTGCCGTCGATCCGGCGCGCGGTCATTCGTAGGCGATATCGGTCGCAATGCCTCCGAGCAGCATGCGGAGGATCTGGATCAGCAGCAGCAGCACGATCGGCGAGAAATCGATGCCGCCGAAATCGGGCATGAAGCGCCGGATCGGCCGGTACAGCGGCGCGGTGATCCGATCCAGCGCCTCCAGGAAGGCGCGCACCCCACCCGACGAAGTATTGAGCACGTTGAAGGCGACCAGCCAGCTGAGCACCACCTGGGCGATGATCACCCAGCCGAGAACGCGCAGCAGCAAATCGAGGATCTGGAAGAAAGCGAGCAGCATCAGCAGCGCTTAGCCGCCCCGGAACGCGCCCGCAAATGGCTTCGGTCAGGGGGCGGAGCGGTTGGGCTGAGCCTCCGCAAGAACGATCGAGAAGTCCCCGTTGGCATCGGTCCATTCGTCGACCGGCGTCCAGCCGCCGGCGAGAAGCAGCATTCGGGCGCCGCGGCGCCCGTATTTGTGGCTGTTCTCGGTGTGGATGGATTCGCCCGCCCTGAAGGCGAACGCCTTGCCCGAAACGGTGAAGTCGACGTCGCGCTTGGCCACCAGGTGCATTTCGATCCGCGAGAGGATGTCGTTCCACCGCACCTCGTGACGAAAGGCCTCGACAGGAATGGTGCCTTCGAGCTCGCGGTTGATGCGTTCGACCAGGTTGAGGTTGAAGCTGGCGGTGACGCCTTCCGGCTCGTCGTAGGCCGCCAGCAGCCGCTCCACCGGCTTCACCCGGTCCATGCCGATCAGCAGCATCGCTCCGGTGCCGAGCAGCTCACGGAAATGGCGCAGCAGGTCGGTCGCGCTTCGCGGCACGAAATTGCCGATCGTCGAGCCGGGGAAGAAACCGAGTTTGGGCAGGCCGGCAATTTGATTCGGAAGGGTGAACGCCAGCCGGAAATCGGCGGTGACGGGAAGCACCGGGAGCGCGGGGATGTTGGCGCGCAGCTCCTCCGCACTTTTCTCGAGAAATTCGCCGGAGATATCCACCGGCACATAAGCGGCAGGCTTGATCGCCTCCAGCAGTAGCGGTGTCTTGGTCGATGACCCGGAGCCAAACTCGATCACGGCGACGTTCGACTGAATGCGTCGTCCAAGCTCCGGCGCGATGCGCTCCAGCAGCGCGGTTTCCGTCGCTGTCGGATAATAGCTCGGCAGGCGCGTGATCGCGTCGAACAGCTCGGAGCCGCGCTCGTCGTAAAGCCAGCGCGCCGGCACCGCCGGGATCGCCGCGGCGAGACCGGCGAGCACGTCGTTGCGAAAGGCGAGGTCAGGCGTCGCGAGCAAGGCGCAAGCCCGTGAACTGCCAGCGCGCGCCCGGCGGGAAGAAGTTGCGGTAGGACGCGCGCGAATGGCCCCTCGGCGTCGCGCAGCTCGCGCCCTTGAGCACGAACTGCCCGCACATGAACTTGCCGTTATATTCGCCGACCGTGCCCTCCGCGGGTACGAAGCCGGGGTAGGGGGCGAAGGCGCTTTGCGTCCATTCCCAGACGTCGCCGAAGATGTCGCCGGGCGGCCGCGGCATCGCCGCTCCCGCTTGGTCGAGCTGGTTGCCGAGCTTGGGGTCGGCAGAGGAGGCGAAATCCTCCCACTCAGCCTCGGTCGGAAGCCTCGCACCGGCCCAGCGAGCGAAGGCGTCGGCCTCGTAATAACTGACGTGCGCAACCGGTGCCGCCGGGTCGATCTCGAACCGTCCGCAAAGGGTGAATGCGCTACCCTCGCCGCGCCAGTAGAGGGGCGCCGTCACCGCTTCGGCCTGCACCCAGGCCCAGCCTTCGGACAACCATAGCGACGGCGTCGTATAGCCGCCGTCGGCGATGAAGTCGCGCCATTCGCCGTTGGTCACTAGGCGGCTGGCGATGGCGTGGGGATGGAGCAAGGACTGGTGCCGCGGCTGCTCGCTGTCGAAGGCGAAGCCGCCGCTGGCGCCGATCTCGACGAGGCCGGTGCGGCCGGAGAGCCACTGCAGCTCGTCATTGCGAGCAGAGCGAAGCAATCCAGGCTGGATTGCCGCGTCCCCTCGATACTGTCGAGGGTCCTCGCAATGACGCTGGTAAGCCGGCTCCAGCGGATTCTCCGCGAACGTCGCGAGGATATCGGTCAGCAGCAATTCCTGGTGCTGCTGCTCGTGGTTGATGCCGATCTCGATGAGGTCGAGCGCCTGCGGCGGCAGCGACGGGAGCGCTGCGGCCAGCGCTTCGTCGATGTGGCGTCGCCACTCGCGGATCTGGTCGAGTGTCGGCCGACTGAGCATCCCCCGGCGTGGCCGCGGGTGCCGTTCCCCTTCGCCGTCGTAATAGCTGTTGAACAGAAACGCGAAGCGCTCGTCGAAGGCACGGTAGCCGGGCACGAAGTCGCGAAGCAGGAATGTTTCGAGAAACCACGTCGTATGCGCCAGATGCCATTTCGCCGGCGATGCATCCGGGTGAGGCTGGATCGACGCGTCGGCGTCGGAAAGCGGCGCCGCCAGAGCCAGGCTCAGCGCTCGAGTCCTCGCCAGCCGCTCCGGGAGGTTCGAATGCCGCTGCTCGCGGATGAAGGACTGGGCAACGTTCACTGCTGGGCGACGCCCGGGTAAGCGGATTGTCTCAGCAGGCG
>JACCSV010000290.1 GCA_013812805.1 Sphingomonas sp.
GCCCGCGCGCGCAGGCCGACGTTTGCATGCCGGATAGCGTCAAGCGACTGAACGAGCGGTGAGGGCGCGCGCAGGCTGCCGTTCATCTTCGTAAGCCCGGCGCTTGTGCCCGCGTGTCGACCAGGAGGCTCCTCGCGCTCCGGACGAGGGCTCAGCCGGGAACGCCGCCTTCCGCTGCACACAGCTTGAGGAAGTCGCGGCGGCTCTCCGCGCCGTAGGTCGCGAAGCTCGGGTTCGGGTCGGGCAATCGGCGCCGCTGTTATCCGAAGGAGAAGCTGTGCAGCTCCCATGCGCCACGGACGGCGATCACCTCCTCCAGCTCGATCGGGTAGGATTGCGGATCGCCGGCGTGCTTGGCGTTGTCGGCAACGAACATAGCCGCGCTTGACTGCGCGGCCTGGACGGAGCCGCTGCTAGACGCGACGACCTGGTCGCCGAGCATGACCTGCCCGCTTCCGGCATCGAATCGAAGCATTTGTGCAGCATCGCTGAACTCGACGGTGAGGCCGTTGATGCCGACGGGGATGGCGACGCTGATGTCGCCGCCGGCGATGGTCACGAACGATCCCGACAGGGTGGCGGTGTACGATCCCGCATCCCCTGGAAGGCTGACCGTGTCGCCGCCGGCGTTGAACGAACTGTCGAGCCGGATCTCGCCGCGGATCACGGTGACGACCTCGCCGCCGCCGCGGGTGCCGATGATGCTGACGTTGCCGCCAACGTCGACGTCCTGGCCGGTCTCGGTGAGGATCAGCCGCGCCATGCTGTCGGGTCCCGAATCCGGCCCGTCGGAATTGAACGGAGTCGTCGCCGGCGCAACCAAAGCGTTGGCCGAGGTCACGGCCTGGTCGCCGAGCATCACCTGGCCGCTGCCGGTGTCGACGCGCAGCGACCGCTCGGCATCGGCGAACTCGACGGTCAATCCGTTGACACCAACTGGAATGATGATGGTCACCGCGCCGTTGGTGAGCGTCACGAGCGATCCCGACAGGCTGGCTGTATAGAACCTGGCGTCGCCCGGTAACACCACAGTGTCGCCGCCGCGGTTGAAGCTGGCGTCGAGCAGGATGTTGCCGCCGACCACCCGCACCTCTTCGCCGCCGCCAGTGGTGCCGATCACCGTCACATTGCCGCCGATGTCGAAATCCTGGCCGGGCTCGGTGAGGATTAGCTTGGCTCGGCTGTTCGATATTAGTGCGAGTTGAACGCCGCCTCCGAGTGCCACCGAAGCAACCAGTGTGCCTGCTAGCGCGCTGCCGAACGACAGTGTGCCACCGGAGTAGGTTAAGGTTGAACCAAAAACGGAGAAGTCGAAAGTCGCGAAATCCGCGTCACTGATTACAATCCGATCGCCGACCGCGAAGTCGGTGATGACGTCGCCGTCGAAGCCCGCCGCAGTGTCCCCGAACAAATCCTTGCCTGCCCCGCCGGTTAGGGTGTCGTTGCCGGCGCCGCCGATCAGCGTGTCCTGACCGGCGTCGCCGGAAAGATAATCATTCCCGGAACTGCCCTGCAGGCGGTCGTTGCTGTCTCCGCCGGAGAGCCGATCAGCGCCATCGTCGCCGTAGAGGTCATCCACTGCGCTGCCGCCATATATGGTGTCGTTGCCGATTCCGCCGTAGGCGTTCGCGCCGTCCGCCCCGATGTAGATCGTGTCGTTGCCTTCCTCGCCCGAAAGCAAGTCCGTTGATGGATATACTGACGGAGCGGATCCGACGCCGCCATGGATCGTGTCGTTGCCCTGGCCCCCGGAGATCGAATCCTGGCCGGCCGTCCCTGTAAGGGTGTCGTCGCCACCATAACCGTAGATTGGTATTCCGAAGGGGGCAGCACCCGCAACGATGGTGTCGTTGAAGTTAGTGCCGAGAATGCTGTTCACATATTCGATGCCAGTGAGAATTGCGCCTGCGACTGTGATCGTTCCGCCGTTCGTGAGTGCTGAGAAATCGGCGGTGATCCCGGCGTTGCCGTAGCTAGCATCGAAGTAAAGCGTATCGATACCATCACCGCCGTCGACGCTATCGCCATATCCTGCTCGGAGCCCATCGTCGCCGAGCCCGCCGATCAGCGCGTCCGGCGCTTCGCCATCGGCGCCATACGCGTCCGCGACGATGTAATCGTTCCCGTCACCGCCATCCAAGTGATCTGAGCCGGCGCCGCCGTACAATTCATCATAGTCGGCGCCGCCCTCGATCCTATCATCGCCGCCGCCGCCGAAGATCGTATCGGTTCCGCTGCCGCCGTACAGCCGGTCGGAGCCGTCGATGGGATTAGGGCCGCTGTCGGCGTCCCCGTAAATGATGTCGGCGCCGCCGTCGCCGTGTACAACATCGTCGCCGTTTCCTCCTAAGAGCCCATCATCACCGTCATCACCGTTAATCAAGTCGGCACCGTCCGACCCGAAAACTGCGTCCGCGCCACCGCCTGCTCTGACCGTGTCGTTCCCAGCTCCCGCCGTCACATGATCCCCGGCACTTCCAGTAGTAATGGTGTCATTGCCCGAGCCGGCGACGAGAAAGAATCTTTCGAAGCTCGCGAAGGTGCCGAAATCGCTTGTGATCGTGGAACCACTAACCTGGAAACTGAGACCCGTGACCATCAAAGACCAGTCGAAGTCGAGCCGATCGTCGCCGGCTCCGCCATCCATCTGTACGGCAAGACCGAGAGGACTCGACCCCAGTCGAAGCGTAAAGCCGTCGTCGTGAGACGTCCCGTGAATGTCGATGTTCTCGACGTTGCTGACAACTATCCGTGGATCGCCCACCTCGCCCGCCACAATGACCTGAAGCGAGCCGTTATTGAAGACATCGGCGACTTCAAATCCGTACGCGCCCTGCGACTCGAACTGCACTATGAGGCTGTCGATTCCGCCTAGCGCATCCACGCGGGCGACATATCCCGACCCGCTCGGACGTGTATCGAAGATGATCGTATCCGCGCCGTCAGTCGCGTTGATTATGCCCAAGGGGTTTGTATAAGTCGGCACTTCCACTCCAAGCCTCTGCTCACGCAGAACCCCGAGGTGCCGCAGCGCTCGGTCAAGCTATCAACTAAATACTTTAGAGCAATATATATTCTTGGTTAACGGCGGAGCGCCCCCGCCGCGATATCCACGCCCGCCTACCGCCCGAACCGAGTCCTCGACTGCCTGCCGAACCGCCCCTTGCGAGTCCCCGGCTTGCCCTCGTTCGAATTCCCCGGCGGCCGCGGCGCGACGCGCTGGTCGTGGGGGATTCCGAGGTCGTCTTCCTCGAGCCGACGGATCTCGTCGCGAAGCCGCCCAGCTTCCTCGAACTCGAGGTCGGCGGCGGCCTTGCGCATCCGGCTCTCGAGGTCGGCGATGTACGCCTTGAGATTATGCCCGACGAGGTGCGGCCGCTCGTCGTCGCCGGTGTCGACCACCACCCCGTCGCGGTTCGCCAGATGCGCCATCACGTCGTTGATCTGGCGCTTGATGCTTTCGGGCGTGATGCCGTGCTCAAGGTTGTAGGCGACCTGCTTGGCCCGCCGACGGTCGGTCTCGTTCAAGGCGCGCTCGATCGACCCGGTGATGGTGTCGGCATAGAGGATCACGCGCCCCTCGATGTTGCGCGCTGCGCGGCCGATCGTCTGTATCAGCGACGTCTCCGAACGCAAAAACCCTTCCTTGTCGGCATCGAGGATCGCGACCAGCCCGCACTCGGGAATGTCGAGCCCCTCGCGAAGCAGGTTGATCCCGACCAGCACGTCGTAGACGCCGAGCCGAAGCTCGCGGATCAACTCGATCCGCTCCAGGGTCTCGACGTCGCTGTGCATGTAGCGGACCTTCAGCCCCGCCTCGTGCAGATACTCGGTCAGATCCTCGGCCATGCGCTTGGTCAGCGTCGTCACCAGCGTGCGATAGCCTTTGCGCGCCGTCTCCTTGGCCTCGTGGATGAGGTCGTCGACCTGGTCCTCGACCGGCTTGATCTCGACCGGCGGGTCGATCAGGCCGGTGGGCCGGATCACCTGCTCGGAAAAGACGCCGCCGGTCTCATTGAGCTCCCACGGCCCCGGGGTTGCCGACAAAAACACCGTCTGCGGCCGCATCGCCTCCCATTCGTTGAACCTGAGCGGCCGGTTGTCGATGCAGCTCGGCAGCCGGAAGCCATATTCCGCCAGAGTGATCTTCCGACGGTGGTCGCCCTTGGCCATCGCCCCGATCTGCGGCACCGTCTGGTGAGATTCATCGACGAATAGCAATGCGTTGTCGGGCAGGTACTCGAACAATGTCGGCGGCGGCTCGCCCGGCAGCCGCCCGGTGAGGAAGCGCGAGTAATTCTCGATCCCCGCGCAGCTTCCGGTGGCCGCGATCATCTCCAGGTCGAAGTTGGTGCGCTGCTCGAGCCGCTGATGCTCAAGCAGCTTGCCCTCCGCTTCCATCTCCTTGAGCCGCTCGGCAAGCTCGTGGCGGATCGCATGGGTCGCCTGTTTCAGAGTCGGCCCCGGGGTCACATAGTGCGAGTTGGCGTAGACCTTGACGCTGTCCAGGCTCGCCGCTTTTTTCCCCGTCAGCGGGTCGAACTCGACGATCTCCTCGATCTCGTCGCCGAAGAAGCTCACCCGCCACGCGGTGTCCTCATAATGCGACGGGAAGATTTCCAGAGTATCGCCGCGCACCCGGAAATTGCCGCGCGCGAACGCCTGGTCGTTGCGCTTGTACTGAAGCGCGACCAGCTTGCGGATCACCTCGCGGCTGTCGGCGCTCTCGCCCTTCTTCAAGGCGAAGGTCATCGCCGAATAGGTCTCGACCGAACCGATGCCGTAGATGCACGACACCGACGCGACGATGATGACGTCGTCGCGCTCCAGCAGCGACCGCGTCGCCGAGTGGCGCATTCGGTCGATCGCCTCGTTCACGCTCGACTCCTTCTCGATGTAGGTGTCGGTGCGCGGGACGTAGGCCTCGGGCTGGTAATAATCGTAGTAACTGACGAAAAACTCGACGGCATTGTCGGGGAAAAAGCTCTTGAACTCGCCGTACAGCTGGGCGGCGAGGATCTTGTTCGGCGCGAGCACCAGGGCAGGGCGTTGCAGCTTCTCGATCACCTGGGCCATGGTGAAGGTCTTGCCCGACCCGGTGACCCCCAGCAGCACCTGGCTGCGCTCGCTGTCCAGCGCCGCTTGGGTCAGCTCCCGGATCGCGGTCGGCTGGTCGCCGGCGGGCTCATAGTCGGACTGGATGACGAACGCCTTGCCGCCCTCGGCCTTGTCCGGGTGCGCCGGCTTGTGCGGGACGAACGTGTCGCCAGTTTCGGGTTCGGCTAGGCTGGTGCGGATCTGGATGGCCATCGCCGGGGAATATGGTGGCGGCAAATGCCCGCGGCAATTCGCAAATTCGCAATCTTTGGCGCAGGGAAGGGCGCAAAGCCGGTATCGGCCCGGCGGCGAGCGCGCTAAAGGTGCCGTCATGGAGCCAGGCCTCGCCTTCGCTTTCCTTGCCATGGCCCTGGGCGGGCAAGCGCCGCGCAACCCGGCGCTGCTGATGCGGCCCGCCATCTTGAACATCGGTCACGTCTGCCGCTGGGACTCGCGCTGCATGCGCAAGCAGGAGCAGGCGATGAACCGCTCGGTGAAGTTCGTCCGCAAATATCGACCGCCCGGCTGGAAGGTCCAGCTTTGTAACCGCAACGCCTCGCGCGGCCGGTTGCGGGTCGACTGGATCGGCTTCGGCAATTGCATCCGCAATCCCAACCTTCGGCCCCCGGTGCGAAAGCGGCGAAGCTGACCCACTTGCATTGGCCTCGCCCGCATCGGAATATGGCGACCTGAAACAGGGGGACTGCAAAACATGAAGCAAATTGCACTTCTGACCGCCTGCATCCTGCCACTCGCCGCCTGCAACTCGGATCCGCAAGGCAGCGCCGAGAATGCAAGCGTCGAGGAGGTCTCGCAAAAGGTCGAGGCCGCGGGTGGCACGGACACTTTCGTCAATCCCGGGCTGTGGCGCACCACCATGACGATCGATGAGATGTCGGTCCCGGGAATGCCGCCAGAGGCCGCCGCCGAGATGCAAAAAATGCAGGGGCGCACCACCACTGCTGAAAAGTGCCTCACTCCGGAGGATGTGAAGAAGCCGAAGGAGGACTTTTTCGGCGGCCAGGAGAATTGCCGCTACGAGCGCTTCACCATGGGCAATGGCAAGATCGACGCGGTGATGAACTGCAGCGCAGGGGGGGCCACCCAGAAGATGACGATGGCCGGCACCTACAGCGGCGAGACCTACACCATGCGGATGGAAATGCAGTCGGCTGGCGGCGGCGAAACCGCTGGCATGGGTATGAAAATGCGGGTCGATGCCAAGCGCATCGGCCAGTGCACCGGCGTGTAGAGCTGACCGGCGACGGTCGGGGGGTTAGCGCCGCCGCTCCCCAACCCCAATCACCCGTGCTAGCGGCGCCAAAGTGGACCTAGCGCACGCTTTCTCCGGCTTTGTCGTCGGCATGCTCGTCGGACTGACCGGGGTCGGCGGCGGGTCGCTGATGGCGCCGATCCTGATCCTGATCTTCGGTGTGTCCCCGACCACCGCGGTCGGAACCGACCTGTGGTTTGCCGGCATTACCAAGACGGTCGGCGGGGCCATCCATCACGCCAAGCAATGCGCCGACTGGCAGGTAGTGCGAAGGCTGGCGCTGGGCAGCCTCCCGGCCTCGATCATCACCCTGGTCGTGCTCCATGCCCTCAACTGGTCGCAGGTGAAGCAGGGGTGGCTGCCGTTCGCGCTCGGGCTGGTGTTGCTTGCGACCGCGATCGCCACCATCGCCCGCCCGCGGCTTCACCGCTACATCCTCGATCGCCAGCGCAATGGGCGGTCGGCGGAAGCCGTGCGTTGGCAGGCGCCGCTGACGGTTGCCGCCGGCGCCATGCTCGGAGCGCTGGTCACCCTGACCTCGATCGGCGCCGGCGCGCTCGGCGCCACCTTGCTGGTCTTCCTCTATCCGATGCGGCTCAGCACCAAGCAGATCGTCGGCACCGACATCGTCCACGCGGTGCCGCTGACCATCGTCGCCGGCATCGGCCATTTGTTCATCGGCAGCGTCGACGGGCAGTTGCTGCTCAACCTGCTGGTCGGCTCGATCCCCGGGATCATCATCGGCTCGCTGCTCGTCCACAAGATCAGCGAGACCTTCGTCCGAGTCAGCCTGGCAATGATCCTGGTCTTCGCCGGCGCCCGCCTGGTGGTGAGCTGAGACGGGTACGGCCCATTGCCTTTGCCGCCTTTGTTCGACAGGCTCGGACTGACTAGGTTCGCATTGAACACGCCTGTGGGGGGAAGGGTCCGTGGCCCGCGTCTTCTTGAGTTATGCACGCGCCGACGCCGATGCCGCCAAACGGCTGGCGGAGCTGGTTGCGCGCGCCGGGCACGAGGTCTGGTGGGACCGGGAAATCCAGGGCGGCTCGCGCTTTTCGAACGAAATCGACAAGGCGTTGAGCAATGCCGAAGCGGTCGTCGTCCTGTGGTCCGCGGCTTCGCTCGAATCCGCGTGGGTTCAGGACGAGGCAGCCGAGGGCCGCGATTCGGGGCGGCTGGTTCCGGTGCTCCTCGAGCAGGTTCGACCCCCGCTCGGTTTCCGGCAGTACCAGTCGATCGATTGCACCGATCTGGATACCGCGAGTGGCCTGGCCCAGCTGGACGCGCTGTTGCGCACGATCGCCAAAATGGACGGTGCCCCGGAGCAACCCTCAGCGCTTGCGAGCGGGCCTTCCAAGGCGCCAGAGGCCACATATTCGATCTGTGTCCTGCCATTCCTCAACATGAGCGGCGATCCCGAGCAGGAATATTTCAGCGACGGCATCACCGAAGACATCATCACTGACCTTTCGCAGGTTTCGGCGCTGTCGGTGATCGCGCGAAACACCGCCTTCACTTTCAAAGGCAAGCCGCTCGACGTGAAGGAGGTCGCGCGCACGGTCGGCGTCAGCCACGTTCTTGAAGGCAGCGTGCGCAAGGCGGGCAGCCGAGTGCGCATCACCGCGCAGCTGATCGACGGCGCCAAGGGGGACCATGTCTGGGCCGAGCGTTTCGACCGCGAGCTCACGGACATTTTCGATATCCAGGACGAAATTTCGAAAGCGATCGTCGGTTCGCTCCGGCTTAAGCTGCTGCCGCAGGAAAAGAAAGCGATCGCCAAGCGCGGCACCACTAACGTCGATGCCTACAATCTTTACCTGATGGCGCGCCGCCAGTGGGTCGAGGAAACCTTTGGCGAGGTCCGCCGGGAGCAGGCCGTCATTCGCATCTGCCAGCAGGCGATCGCGATCGATCCGGATTACGCAGATGCTTGGGCGCTGATGGCGCTCGCCCAGGCCGAGCTGCGGTTCTGGCACGGCCGGGATGAAAACGCGCTTCCAGCAACCGAGCGGGCCTTGTCGATCAACTCGGACCTTGCCGAGGTCCGTTGCGTCCGAGCGCGGTATCTCGAGGAAGACGGCAAGCAAGACGAAGCGAACGCCGAGATTTCAACAGCGCTCGAGCTGGACCCCGAATCATGGGAGGTGAATCGCGAAGCGGCGCGAATGATTTTCCGGCAAGGCCGCTATGGCGAAGCCATCCCTTATTTCGAAAAAGCGGCATCGCTGATCGATACGGACTTCCTGAATCCGTTGATGCTGATCACCTGCTATCAGGCGACCGGCGACGAAACGATGCGGCAAGCATCGGCGCGCCTGACGCTCGAGCGTGCGGAGCGTGCGCTCGCTCATGACCCGACAAATGCCGCAGCGATGTCCGCCGGAGTCACGCCGTTGGCGCTGTTTGGAGAGGAGCAGCGTGCGCGCGACTGGATGCAACGCGGACTGCTCACCAACCCCGACAGCATGCACTTGCACTATAACTTCGCCTGCACGCTGGTAAACGAAATGCACGATCACGAGGCGGCACTCGAGATGATCGAGCCCTATTTCGAAAAGGTGCAGAGCCCGACGATGATCCGGCACCTGGAAGTGGATCCCGACTTCGACAGCCTTCGCGACAACCCGCGCTTTTGCAAGATGCTCGCCCAAGCCAAGCAGCGGCTCGGGATTACCGACGGCCCCGCGGCGTGATCGGCAAGGCTCCTGGCCCCGACTGAACGGCCCAATCCACAGGAAATGTGGTTATCCCGCAATTACCCGCTTGCGTTGTCCGCGCGATGAGGCACAATAGCTGGTAGGGTGACGGGGAATACCTACCTACTGCTAGTGTCTGGCGGCGGAATCTGCTATTCCGGCGCAGGGCTGCGTTCGTCCCCGCTTTCCACAGCCCGAAGCGGCTTGAAGGGGCGCGGCGGGCGCGAAAAAGGACTAGGGTGCCAGTCACGGCTCCGAGTCGAACAATAGGAGAACATCCGGTTCTCCCAGAATCGATCTGGGCAGCGGATATTGAGCGGGGAAGCGCGATGGATTTCACCACTGGAAGCGAAGTTCTGGCCGAGGACGTAATC
>JACCSV010000045.1 GCA_013812805.1 Sphingomonas sp.
ATGGTCGCGGTGTCCGCGGCCTCGATCTTGAAGTCGTACATCAGTCGTCCTCGTCATTGCGAGCGAAGCGAAGCAATCCAGCTGGATTGCCGCGTCGCTTCGCTCCTCGCAATGACGATCTAATCGAACGTCACTTTCCCGCGGCCGTGCTTGACCGCGCTTCTCTGCTTCTTCTCGTCTACCCGCCTGGCTTTCGCCGCTCGGCTCGGCCGGGTCGCCCTGCGCTTGGCCCGGACGATATGGGCATCGGCGATCATCCGCGCCAGCCGCAGCCGCGCGTCGTTGCGGTTGGCATCCTGGGTGCGGAAGCGCCGGGCGGTGATCAGTAGCTCGCCCGCGGCCGTGACCCGCGATCCGGCGATGCGTTTCAACTGCTCGAGAACCACTTCCGACAGACCAAGCCTGGCCAGGTCGGCTCGAAGCTGAACCGCGGTGGCGACCTTGTTGACATTCTGCCCGCCCGGCCCGTTGGCGGCGAGGAAACTCTCCGAAAGTGCATCTTCGGGAATGAAAACGTCTTCCGGCCGCATTGCCACCGCCTAGCACGAACCCGAGGGCTTTGTGACTCAGGCGCAACGATGCCCATGGAATCCAGTGCGTTACACAAAATTAACCTTTTACCCCCAAATCCCTAATGGTTAATGCTGGCTTCAAGGCTGTTAAGCGGGGGTTACGCAGTAGCGTTACGGCTTCAGCCTGAAACGGGGGATACGGACATGCGGGTCTTGCTGATCGAAGACGAGCCGACGACGGCCAAGAGCATCGAGCTGATGCTCGGGACCGAGGGCTTCAACGTCTACACCACCGACCTTGGCGAGGAGGGGCTCGATCTCGGCAAGCTCTATGATTACGACATCATTCTCCTCGACCTGAATTTGCCCGACATGCACGGCTACGACGTGCTCAAGAAATTGCGCACCGCCAAGGTCGGCACCCCGGTGCTGATCCTGTCCGGCGTCGGGGAGATGGATTCCAAGGTCCGCGCGCTTGGCTTCGGTGCCGACGATTACGTCACCAAGCCGTTCCACCGCGACGAGCTGGTCGCTCGAATCCACGCGATTGTGCGCCGCTCGAAAGGCCATTCGCAGTCGGTCATCCGCACCGGCAAGCTGGCGGTCAATCTCGACGCCAAGACGGTCGAGGTCGACGGCAGCCGAGTGCATCTGACCGGCAAGGAATATGCGATGCTGGAGCTGCTGTCGCTGCGCAAGAGCACGACGTTGACCAAGGAAATGTTCCTCAACCACCTCTATGGCGGCATGGACGAGCCGGAGTTGAAGATCATCGACGTGTTCATCTGCAAGCTGCGCAAGAAATTGAGCCTCGCCTGCGGCGGCGCCAATTACATCGAGACCGTCTGGGGCCGCGGCTACGTGCTTCGCGATCCGGAATCGGAAGAAGCTCCGGAGCCGGTCGCAGCGGTCGCTTAACGACGTTACCAACCGGGGGGTAACGGGCGGGGCGAAAGCTCCGCCCTTTCATTGCGGCCGATTCGCACATTAGCGTGGCTTGCCAGAGTGCAGCGGAACGACTCGAGCGCCCGTCTATTGAGGCGTGGGGGGCTTTGCAGCCGGAGTCCCCGACCATGGATTACCTGAGCCTCGACCCCACCCGCCGACAGGCATTGCGAATGATGTCGGCGGGATTGATGGGTGCGGCCGTTGCCGGCTGTGCCGACCTGATCCCCCAGGGCGTGGGCTTGCAGCTTTTGCCCAATCCACTGACCGATCCGGCGGTGTACAATTTCGCGCTCAACCTCGAATATCTCGAGGCCGAATTTTACCGCCGCGGAGTCTATGGACAGGGGCTTCCCGCAAACTTGATCGGCCCCAATCCCGGCCCCGTGCTGGGCGGCCGCCGCGTTCAGTTCCGCACGCCGTGGATCGCCGAGATGTTCGCCGAGATCACCGAGGATGAGACCAACCATGTCAAGTTCATCCGCCGGACCATCTCCGCATCGCCGCTGATCGAGATCAACCGTCCGGCGATCGACCTCCAGACCAGCTTCCGGATGCTCGGCGTGCAAGCCGGGCTCGGCCCCAATTTCGATCCGTTCGCGGACGAGGAATCCTATATCCTCGGCGCCTTCATCTTCGAGGATGTGGGAGTGACCGCTTATGCCGGCGGCGCCGACCTCCTCGCCGACGACGCCTCGATAGAGGCGGCCGCCGGAATCCTGGCGGTCGAGGCCTATCACGCAGGCGCGCTGCGCGCGACGATCGCCGAGATGGGACCGCGAATGGTCGCCGCAGCCGACGGAATCGCGCGCGCACGCGGCGCGGCGGAAAGCCCCAACAACCGACGCTCGAACCGGACGAGGGTCAACACCGTCCCCGGGCCGAAGGAGCAATTGATCAGCGCGGGTGAGGTCTTCCCGGGCGAGGTGGTTATTTCGCCTACCGACCCTCAGGGACGCAGCTTCCCGCGGCCGCCGCAAGATGTTCTCAATATCGTTTTCATGAACCCGGACCCCGACGCGAAACGCGGCGGCTTCTTCCCCAACGGCGTTCAGGGTGTCGTGCGTCATGCCATGAACCCCGCCCAGCCGAGGAGTGCCTGAAAATGGAACAGATCGACCAGGATCGGCGCTCGCTGTTCGGATTTTCGACCGGCCAGGCCGCGCTCGTAGCGATGGGCGCAATCGCGGCTTCCACTGCCTTTCCGCTCAACGAAGCGGTCGCGCAACAGGCGGAGAGTTCGACCGACATCGACATTTTCAATTTCGCCTTGAATCTCGAATATCTTGAGGTCGATTACTATTTGCGCGGCGGACTCGGATTGACCGCCGACGAGGTGTTTCGGACATCGTTCGGCGCCCCGGTGAAGGGTGGCCGCAAGGTCCAATTCTCGAACCCGGCGCGCGAAGGCATGATCAAGAACATTGCCGGTAACGAGGCCGCGCATATTAATTTCGTGCGGGCCATAACCGGCAGTCAGGCGTCCCCGCGGCCGCCGATCGATATGGATGCCGGCTTCGCCGCGGTTGCAGCTGCGGCCGGCCTGTCGAATTTCGACCCGTTCGGCAACGAGATGGACTTCTTTCTCGGCGGAATGCTGTTCGAGGATGTCGGGGTCAGCGTGCTCAAGGGATCGGCGCGCAAGCTTCGGAGCCTGAACCTGCGTGAATCCGCGGCTGGCCTGCTCGGTAGCGAAGGCTATCACATGGGCGCAATCCGGTCGGTGATCTACAAGATGGGCGATACGTGGCGGTCGCGCGCCGCGGCCATTTCCAACCTTCGCGACCGTCTCGACGGCCCGCAGGACCTCGACCAACCGCCGGTCAAGGTCGGCAACATGGCCAACATCGTCCCGGCCAACCACAATGGCATCGCATTCGGGCGAACCCCGCAGCATGCGCTCAACATCATTTATGGCAAGCCGGGGACCGGGGTGATGGCGGGCGGCTTCTTCCCCGAAGGGGTCAACGGCCGCATCCACGTGACCTGATCGGCGGAAACCCGGCCTCTCTTATTGAGGCCGGTGCCGCTTCAGCTCGATCCTGGCGATGGCGCGGTTGTGGACCTCGTCGGGCCCGTCGGCGAGCCGGAGCGTGCGGATGTGCGCCCACGACATCGCCAGCGGCGTGTCCTGGCTGACCCCGGCCGCGCCGAACGCCTGAATTGCATCGTCGATGATTTTCAGGGCCATGTTCGGGGCCTTGACCTTGATCATCGCGATTTCCGCTCTCGCCGCCTTGTTGCCGGCGCGGTCCATCATGTCCGCCGCCTTGAGGCACAGCAGGCGAGTCGCCTCGATCTCCGTCCGCGCCTCGGCGATGCGCTGCTCCCAGATGCTGTGTTCGGACAGTGTCTTGCCGAAGGCGACGCGGCTCTGCAGCCGTCGGCACATCGACGCCAGCGCCTCCTCCGCAGCCCCGATCGTCCGCATGCAATGGTGGATTCGCCCCGGCCCCAACCGCCCCTGAGCGATCTCGAAGCCACGGCCTTCGCCGAGCAGCAGGTTCGAAGGCGGCACCCGAACATTGTCGAGCGCGATCTCCATGTGCCCGTGCGGCGCGTCAGGATAGCCGTAGACGGTCAACGCACGCTCGATCGTCACGCCGTCGGCGTCGAGCGGCACCAGGACCATCGACTGCTGCTTGTGCGGCTCGGCGTCCGGATCGGTTTTGCCCATCAAAATAGCAAGCTTGCAGCGCGGGTCGCCTGCCCCCGACGACCACCATTTGCGGCCGTTGATTGCATAGGCATTGCCGTCTTGGCGGATGCGGCATTCGATGTTGGTCGCGTCGGACGAGGCGACACCCGGCTCGGTCATCAGAAACGCCGAGCGGATTTCGCCGCGCATCAGCGGCGCTAGCCATTGGTCCTTCTGCTCCCGCGTCCCGTAGCGGTGCAGCACTTCCATATTGCCGGTGTCCGGCGCCGAGCAGTTGAACACCTCGCTCGCCCATTCGACGTGCCCCATCTCCTCAGCGCACAGCGCATATTCGAGGTTGGTGAGCTGCTCGCCTTCGAACTCGAAACTGTCGTCGACCCGCGGCACGGCGGGGGCCGGCGGCATGAACAAATTCCACAGCCCCGCCGCGTGGGCATGGGGCTTGAGCTCGTCGATCAGCGCGATCGCATGCTCGGCCGCATAGTCTCCAGCGCGGGGCCGGATTTGCGCGTCCATGAAAGCACGGACGCGGTCGCGAAAGTGCCGCTGCCGATCGCTTAGCTCGAAATCCACCCGACCCTCCCGTTGCGATTGGGCTAAGCGGCCAATGCGGGGCTGGCAAGCGTGGCCGAATGCCGGAGAGTCTTCGAAGCATCGCCAAGTCGTAACGAGCCTGACACGCCCGCCGCTTAACCCGAGGCCTCACGTTTCCTCGGGGGTTTCGATGCGCCGATGCTTACCGCTTGCCGTTTTCTGTGTCGCTTTGCCGCTGCCGCTGGCTCCCGCTGTCGCCCAGACCGCTCCTGAAGATACTCCCCCGCCCGCGGACACCGGCACGATCATCGTAACTGGCCAGCGCGCGCAGCTCGAACGGTCAATCGAGCTGAAACGCCAGGCGCTGGGCGTGGTCGATGCCGCCTCGGCGGACGAGATCGGACAGCTGCCCGACCGCAATGTCGCCGAAGTGGTCGAGCGGCTTCCTGGCGTCGGCGTCCAGTACGATCAGGGTGAAGGGCGCTACGTCTCCGTCCGCGGAGTCCCGGCGGAACTCAATCAATATACTATCAACGGGTTCGAGATCGGCAATCCCGACGGCGACACCCGCCGGCTGCCGCTCGACGTCGTATCCGGTCAGCAGCTCAACCGGATCGAAATATTCAAGGTCAAGACCGCGGACCAGGACGGCCAGGGCATCGGCGGTCTCATCAACCTCGTCCAGCAGACGGCGTTCGACTTTCGTGAGCCGCTGGTCGCGTTCGCCAACGCGCATGCCGGCTTGCAGGAGATCGATGAGCGCAACCCGATCCGCGGCGACGTCAGCATCGGCGGCCGCTTCGGCGAGTTTGGCCTGCTTGCCGGCATCAGTTACTCCGACCGCACCTTCGACAGTTTCGGATTTTTCCCAGACGATTGGGTGCCAATCGAAGGGGCGGCGCGCGGCGGCCTGCCGATCAATATCAAATACTCCCGCTACAAGATCAAGCGCGAGCGGCTTGGAGTTACCGGCTCGCTCGACTGGCGTCCCGGCGACGTCCACCAATTCTGGGTGCGTGGCCTGTACAGCCGTTTCACCGAAGACGAGTACCGACAGCGCTACCGCATCGATTTCGCCGACGACGCGCAGGAGTTGATCGAGAGTGGAGACCTCGTGATCAATGCCGACGGGGTTACCGGCACGTCCACCGATACCGGCCTGCGGCAGGACCTTCGGCTGGAGTACAAGGAAAAGTCGGTTCTCGCCGGGATGGCGGGCGGCACCAGCAGCTTCGCCGACTGGACGCTGGACTACGGCATCTCCCGGATTCACAACGAAGTTATCGAGCCAAATCGAGCTTGGAATTTCCGCAACGACGACGACATCGGCGCGGTCGACTTCGATTTCAGCGAGACGCTATTCACCGCGGTTCCGCGCAATCCCATCGCGGCCAGCAACGTCCAGTTCCGGTCGTATACGGAGCAGGACGAGCAGGGCGAGGAGGACATCTGGGCGCTTCGTGGCGACGTCAAATACCAGCTGCCGATGAACGACCGCAGCTTCGTGCGGTTTGGCGCAAAGTACCGCACGACAGACAAGTCGTTCGACGCGGCCAACACTAATTATTCGCGCGGCGGCTCGTCCAATCGCTTTACGCTGGCCGATGCAGGCGCAGCCGGCGAGTCTGTCGAAGTCCCGGTGCGCGATGACGAGCGCGTATACATCATCCCGATCAGCATCGACGCGGATCCGCTCGCTGACTTTACCGCTGGCCGGCTCGGCGGCCCACTGTTCGTCCTCAACACCGGCGCAACGCTCGAAGACGAGGTTCTCTCGGACCTCGACATCGGCGAGGACGTGCTTGCCGGATATGCGATGGCCAACTTCGATTGGCAGCTTTTCTCGCTAACCGCCGGACTGCGCGTCGAGCGCACCAAGCTAAAGATCGGCGGCTTCCAGCTGGAGAACGGAGAGACCGTTCGGCCCGTCAACGACGAGAGCAGCTACACCAACCTGCTGCCGAGCCTGATCGCCCGCTTCACTCCTGCGGACGAGATCATCGTTCGCGCGGCTTACCATCGTAGCCTCGGCCGGCCGAGCTACTCGAACCTTTCGCCGGGCGGCGAGATCGTCGTCGAGGACGACGAGGCGGAAGTGTCGCTGGGCAATCCGCAGCTGAAGCCGTTTGTGTCCGACAATATCGACGTTTCGGCCGAATATTACTTCGCTCCCGGCGGGTTCGTCTCCGTTGCGGGCTTCGCCAAATTCGTCCGCGACCCGATCTTCACTTCCACATCGGTTACCGAAGACGGGGCGTTCGGCGGCACGACGTATGACCGGATCCAGTTCAGTCAGCCGCTCAATGGCGCCGAAGCCGAGATCCTCGGCCTCGAGCTTGCTTTCGAGCAGCAGTTCACCTTCCTTCCCGGAGCGCTTTCGGGGCTAGGCCTGGGCGCCAATGTGACGCTCGTCGACTCCGAGCTTGAAGTGCCTCAGGGGGACGGGAGCCGGCTAATCGCATTCCCCGAACAATCCGACCTGCTCTACGGCGTGCGGCTGTTCTACCAGCGCGATCCGGTGGAAGCGACCATCGCTTATCACCACACGGGGCGGGCGCTGCTGGCGGTGGGGGAGGAGGACTTCGAGGACCAGTATAACAACGATCTCCGGCGGCTCGACGCCAAGCTGGGATTCAAGGTCAGCCCGAAGATCAGCCTGTTCGTCGAGGGCCAGAACCTGACCGACGAGCCGACCCGCCAGTATCAGGGCGGGCGGCGCGACTGGGTGATCCAGGAAGAGCGCTACGGCCGCACCTTCTGGGCCGGCGCGTCGATCAAGCTGTGATCGCGTCGCTGGCGGCGCTCGCCGCGACTGCAGCGCCGCCGGCATTGACGCCGGCGGTCGAGCTGAGGCGAATCCCCGCAGCCGAAGCGACGCAGGGGGTCGCCGCCGACGAGCGCTTCGTTTACGCCATCTCCAACAGCGTCATCGGCAAGTATGACCGGGCAACCGGCCGCAAGCTCGGCGTCTGGAAGGGAGACCCCTCGCAGTTCATCCACATGAACAGCTGCACCCTCGTCGCTGTCGACCTGGTTTGTGCGGCATCCAACTACCCCGACGTGCCGATGGCGAGCTCGATCGAATGGTTCGACACTCAACGCATGAACCACCGCCGAAGCCATAGCCTCGGGCCGGGCCGGGGCTCGCTGACCTGGCTGGAATGGCATGACGGAAGCTGGTGGGCGTGCTTCGCCAACTATGACGGCCGCGGAGGGCAGCCGGGCCGCGACCACCGTTGGACGACGCTGGTCCGTTACGATGCTGATTTTGTCGAGCGGGGCGCTTGGCTGTTCCCGACGAGCGTGCTCGAGCGCCTCGCGCCGTACAGCTCGTCCGGCGGCGCCTGGAACGGCGGCAAACTGTACGTGACGGGGCACGACCGCCGGGAGGCCTATGTTCTGCAGCTGCCCAGCGCCGGCTCGCGGCTGTTGCACGTCGCGACCTTCGCCTTCCCCTCGCCCGGCCAGGCAATCCAGTGGGACCGGCGCAGCGGCACATTTTGGTCGATCGACCGGGCGCGGCGCGAGCTCGTCGAGAGCCGTCCGCCCCGGCTTCCCTGAACTCGGCGCCGGCTGGCGCGTAGTTGCTGCATGACCAGCCGCGCCGGCATTTTCCCGACCTTCTTCCTCTCCGGTTTCGAATGCTCGACCTTCGTGTGGGGCAAGGAGCGCAAGCGCCGCGACCTGGCGCAAGAGCTCAGGCACTACGTTCACGCCGACGAGGATTATGCGATGCTGCCGCCGCTCGGCATCGCCGTTGCTCGCGAAGGCGTGCCATGGCCGTTCGTCGACCGCGGCGGCGGCGCCTACGATTTCCCGTGCATCGACCCGTTCCTCGACGCCCAGCGGCGCCACAAGATTTTGCCGATCTGGGACTTGTGCCACTACGGCTATCCCGACGGGCTCGACCCGATGTCCGAGGATTTCATCGCCCGCTTCACCGCATACGCCCGAGCCGCGGCCCGCTACGTCGGAGAACGCGCCCACCACGGCCCCTTGTGCTTCACGCCGGTCAACGAGCCGACCTTCTGGGGCTATATGGGCGGCGAGTGGGAGTGGTGCGCGCCTTTCGGCAACAGCGCCGACTACCGCCGCCGCTTCTCCACCATGCTCGCCCGCGCCGACATCGCCGCGTGCAAGGCGATCCGCGAGGATTCTCCCGACGCGCGGTTCGTCCACATCGACCCCTTAGTGTGGGTCGTGCCGCCACGCGACCGGCCCGACCTCGCCGAGGAAGCGCATCGCGAAAGCTATGAAGACGCCTACATCGCCTGGGATATCCTCTCCGGCCTCAAGCACCCGGAATATGGCGGAAGCCCCGAACTGATCGATATCCTCGGCTTCAACAATTACAGCTTCGGTCAGATGGAATATTCCGGTGGCGACGGACCAAATATCCCGCTGGAGCCGGGCGACGAGCGAATCCGCCCGGTGGCCGACCTGCTCGAGGAAGCCTGGAAGCGTTACCAGCGCCCGTGCATCATCGCCGAGACCTCCGGACTCCACGGTGACCGCCCCGACTGGCTCAACGACATTACCAATGAAGGCCTCGCGGCGGTCAATCGCGGAGTCGACCTCCACGGCATCTGCCTGTTCCCGGCGGTCGACATGACCGACTGGCACACCGGCGAATGGCTGCACATGGGCATCGCCGACGTCGAGCCGCTGCCCAGCGGCGCGCTGATGCGCAAGCCGTTCCTCCCCTATGTCGAAGCGCTGCACGCGTGGGAGCGGCGGCTGAACCGGGTGACCCAGCTCGACGACGACCCCTTCGACCAGCCGGTGACTCTCGACGACATCAGGAAAGTCGCTCGCGAGCTCGACCCGCAGCCGGACAAGGCGTTCGGCTAGGCTTTTGCTGGCCGCTCGAGCAGGAAGTTGAGCCGAGCGCCCGCCACCGGCTCCTCGCGGACCTGCTGCCAGGCGAACGCCCCGACATTGGCGATGCTAGTCCCGTGCCGCAGGACGACCGCGCTCGCATGGGTTTCGTAATGTCCGGCGGGGCGCATGTAATCGACGGTCACCGTAATCGGCTTCATCGTCGCCGCCGGATCGCCGATCTCCCGAGCCAGCGCGGTGAAGGCGGCGATCTCCAGCAGCCCCTCGATCGCTCCGCCGTGCAGGTAACCGGGCCGTCCGACGACATCGTCGTGAAAAGGAATGGTGAGGATCGTTTCGCCGTCTCGCTCCTGGAGCCGGCACTGCAGCAGCTGTGCATAAGGCGGGAGTTCCTTCGCGGCGGCACTAATCACCGCGTGAAGTCTCGGCCAGAAGCTTGCCCGCCGAAGCCAACACAGCCATAGCGCGGCCATGAAAGCGCGCGTGTTCGTCACTTTGAAGCCCGGCGTTCTCGACCCGCAGGGCAAGGCCATCCACCATGCGCTCGAAGGTCTCGGCTTTGCGGGCGTCAACAACGTCCGCGCCGGCAAGCTGATCGAGCTCGACCTCGCTGACGGCACTAGCGACGAGGACATCGAGGCGATGTGCCGCAAGCTCCTCGCCAACACCGTGATCGAGAATTTCCGGATCGAGCGGCCGTGAAGACCGCGGTCATCGTCTTCCCCGGCTCCAACTGCGACCGTGACTTGGCCGTTGCGCTGGAGCAAGTGACCGGCCGCGCCCCGGCGATGGTCTGGCACCGCGAGAGCGAGCTTCCCGATGGCGTCGAGTTCATCGGCCTGCCCGGTGGTTTCTCATACGGCGATTATCTGCGCTCCGGAGCGATGGCGGCGCGATCGCCAGTCATGCGCGCGGTTGCCGACGCCGCGGGGCGCGGCGTTCCGGTGCTGGGCGTGTGCAACGGCTTTCAGGTGCTGACCGAGGCCGGACTCCTCCCCGGCGCGCTGATGCGCAACGCCGCGCTGAATTTCGTGTCCCGCCCGGTTTCGCTGAAGGTCGAGAACGCGCAGTCGCTGTTTACGTGCGGCTACGATCCCGGCGAGGTCGTGCAGATTCCGGTCGCCCACCACGACGGAAATTACCAGGCTGATGCCGATACCCTCGACCGGATCGAGGGCGATGGTCGAGTCGCGTTCCGCTATGCCGAGCAGGTTAACGGTTCGGCGCGCGGGATCGCCGGGATACTCAACGACAGCGGCAACGTGCTTGGAATGATGCCGCACCCGGAGCGTGCGATCGAGGCCGCGCACGGCAACACCGACGGCAGACGCCTGTTCGAAGGCTTGCTCGAAGCGGTCGCCTAGCGGCGCGCGCGCCTGATCGGGATTGCGCGGCAGCCCGAGTCGCCAGGCGGAAGCATGCACAGGTAGGCACGGTCGGGCCCGCCCGTATCGACCACCACCGTCCGCCGCTCCATCGTCATCGGGTCGGTGTAGACGACGATCGTTGCCGCCGAAGCCGGGGAGGCCGCAAGCGCCCCCAAAAAGCCGCAGACAATGAAGCAAGCACGCATGAAATTTCCCCCGAAACGAGTCGGGAGAGTCGTCCCGAACCGTTGAACGCTAAGTGAATGACGCTTTTGGGAGGAAATTGCTATGCACGTCGGGCATTGGTGCGCGCCCGTAGCTCAGTTGGACAGAGCACGAGCCTTCTAAGCTTGGGGTCGCAGGTTCGAATCCTGCCGGGCGCGCCA
>JACCSV010000051.1 GCA_013812805.1 Sphingomonas sp.
GCTCAAGGACGCGACGCTCGCCGCGGTGAGCGCCGCTTCCAAGCTCGGGGAAGTGCATCTGCTGGTCGCCGGAGCAGGCGTCGGCGCGGTGGCCGAGCAGGCGGCGAAGATCGCCGGCGTCGGCAAGATTCATGTCGCCGACGACGCCGCCTACGAGCATGCGCTCGCCGAGAATGTCGCGCCGCTGATCGCCGGGCTCATGGACCACCACGACGCGTTCCTCGCACCGGCAACGACGACGGGGAAGAACGTCGCCCCGCGGGTCGCGGCATTGCTCGACGTCATGCAGATCAGCGACATCCTGTCGGTAGAGGATGAGCACACCTTCACCCGGCCGATCTACGCCGGCAACGCCATCGCCACCGTGCGCTCCAGCGACGCCAAGAAGGTGATCACCGTTCGCTCGACGGCGTTCGAGAAGGCGCCCGCCGAGGGCGGCTCCGGCGCGGTCGAACCGGTCGGTGGCACCGGCGATACGGGACTGTCGAAGTTCGTCGGGCTCGAGGCCGAGCACAGCGAGCGGCCCGAGTTGACCAGCGCCAGCATCATCGTCTCGGGCGGCCGTGCGCTTGGGTCCTCGGAGCAGTTCCACGCGCTGATCGACCCGCTCGCCGACAAGCTCGGGGCCGCGGTCGGCGCCAGCCGCGCCGCAGTCGACGCCGGCTACGCGCCCAACGATTACCAGGTCGGTCAGACCGGCAAGATCGTCGCCCCGGGCATCTACATCGCGATCGGCATTTCGGGCGCCATCCAGCACCTCGCGGGGATGAAGGATTCCAAGCTCATCGTCGCCATCAACAAGGACGAGGACGCGCCGATCTTCCAAGTTGCCGACATCGGCCTGGTCGGCGACCTGTTCAAGATCGTCCCAGAGCTGACGGAGAAGCTGTAACTTTACAAATCGGCCGCCTCGCGTTTACCTTTTCAAGTCGTAGGAGGGGAGGTTGCCATGCGTTTTCAATCGAGTATCGCCGTCGCCGCCGTCGCGCCGCTGCTGATCGGAGCGGCCGAGCCAGTCCGGCTGGTGCCGGTCAGCCGGTGGGTGCTCAACTATGCCGAGGAAAGTTGCCGCCTGAGCCGCACTTTCGGTACCGCCGCCGACCCGACCGTGCTTCTGTTCGAAAGCGTTTCCCCCGGCTCGATGAGCATGCTTGCGATCGGCCAGCCGCTCAAGGCTACCATGGGCGCAAAGGTCACGGCCCGCTTCTTGCCCGGCGGTCGCGATGAAGAAGGCGAGTCGGCGCGATCGGTCGATGACAAGAAGCCGGCGGTGCTGTGGTCGAACGTCAGCATGATGTCCGCAGCGCTCGCGGCCCAGCTCAAGGCCAAGTGGGAAGCCGAGAAGCGGCTGGCGAAAAAGGGCCAACGCCCGCCGCCGATCAATCTTGGCGAGCGCGGGGCGGTTAAGCTCCAGCAACAGGCATTCGCAACCGCGGTTGCCGGACTGGAGATCGAGGCGCGCCGCAATCGGCCGGTGATACTGGAAACCGCCTCGCTTGGCCGGGCCATGGCGATGCTAGAGCAATGCACGAAGGACCAGCTTCGCTATTGGGGCGTCGACCCGGCGATCGAGGAAAAGATCGCCCGCCGCGTTTGGGCTCCGGCCCTGCATCACTGGTTCAAAGCCGGTGATTACCCGCGCGGCAGCATCAATGCGGGTGAACAGTCGGTGGTCAGTTTCCGGCTGCTGGTGGATGCCGCGGGCAGACCGAGCAAATGCACGACGCTCAGTCACGTCGATGCGCCTGCCTTCCAGAAGGTCGTGTGCGACACGCTGATGAAGCGCGCCCGATTCGAGCCGGCGGAACTGGCCGACGGGACCAAGGTGCCGAGTTATTACACAAGTAACGTCCGGTGGAGAATCGGGTGAAGTTCAGCGCCGCCCCTTTAAGTCGCTCGGCAGCGTCGGTTCGCTGAGCAAGGCTTCCATCCGCCTCCACCGCGCCGTCGGGTCGCTCCCCACCGCCTCGACGTCCGCCCGCACCATGTCCTGCCCTAGCCCATAGTTGATCACGTAGCTGCGGTATTGCTTGGTGAACTCCACCGACTGCTTCGCCCGCTCCTCCGATACCAATTGGTAGCGCTGGATCAGCCGCACTGCCTGGGAGTCGTCAATCGTCCCTTCGAGCAGCTGCTTGGCGATGGTGAAGCGGGCGCCGGACAATTGCTCGAGTGCCTGCTGCAACCGCGCATAGCTTTCAGCTTCCTCGGCCGGCAGCCCCGTCAGTGGGTAGAGCACGCGCTTTTCGAACTCAATCTGCTCGTTCCCCGGAAATGCCAAGTCGATGCCGTAATTGGCCGACCCCTCGGCAATCAGCGACTGCGGCGAATAGAGCGGGTAGACGCTAAGCTCGACCCAGCCGCGCTCGCGCACCAGCCGCTGCTCGAGCAAGGCATTGAGCACATGGTGGCCGGGGTAGCCTTCGTGGCAGCCCAAATCGACGGCGCGCGAAATGCGGATAGGCAGATCGGTGTTGATTTCGATCCGGCTGTGGGCATTGCCCTGGTAATAATTGTAGCCGCTCCAGCTCTTGCCGGTAACGAATTTCAGGTCGAAGCGCTCATTGGGCGGAAGCTTGATGTGCTCGAGCGTGCGGCGCTTGCACTCGGCGATCGCCGCGTCGAACACCGGCTTCAGCCGCTCTTTGCGAATGTTGAAGCGGTTGGAGAACTTCTCAATACGTTCGGGGAGCGGCCCCGTGCCCGGCACCACGCCCTCGATGCGCGCAATCACCGGGTCGAAGCTTGCGAGCGGCTGCACATCGGGGCGAACTCCGAACAACCCCTCCGCCTCGTCCTCAAACGACAATTTCTCGCCGCGCATCATGCGCAGGCGGGTCGCCGCGGAGGTCAGCTGGGCGACAAGGAACCGCGCGCGGCGCTGTGCCATCGCATCGCCCGCGTCCTCGAACGCTGCAGCGCGGGTCCGCAGTTGTTGCGTGCGCTCGGACAATTGCTCGAGGTTGAGCTTGGGAGCGTCAGCCTTGGCCTTCGCCTGCAGCTCCTCGGGCCCGTAATAAGCGTCGATATAGCCCTCTTCCTTTTCGCCGATGGTCAGGCTGAGCTGGACATAGTCGCGGGCAATTGCATCGAGATTGTCGGTGGCGGGCGGCGCGGCCTCGTTGCAGGCGCACACGCACAGCAAAAGTGCGGCGAGAATCAATCGGCGCATTGCGCGCGCTCCCCTTGTCGTCAGCCGCCGCGATGCGGCTCACACCTTGCTAGAGGCATCGCCGCCATCCGCCAACGGCGCACAGGCGTCTAGCGGACGATCGGCACCGATGCCGGAGCGGGGTTCCAGCCGAACGCCAGCAGCATCACGAAAAAGCCGACCAAATAGCCGATCGGCACGAACCAGCCTTGCTTGAGCCATTGCACCACCGACCGGCCCTCGGGAAACTCATTGGTCAGAGCGACCCCGGCAGAAGAGCCGAACCACACCATCGACCCGCCAAAGCCGACCGCATAAGCGAGCAACGCCCAGTCATAGCCGCCCTGCTTCAATGCCAGCACCGTCAGCGGGATGTTGTCGAACACGGAAGATAGCAGGCCGAGGCTGAATGCCGAGCCCCACGACGGATCGGGCAAGCTCTTGACCGGCATCAAGGAGGCGGAAACCACCAGCGCCGCAAGGAATGCCGCGCCCTTCGCGGCGGGGCGGACCACGGACCAATCCGGCTTGGCGACGAAGCTGGTCAGCAGGATTGCCGCCCATAGCGCGAGGCCCATCCACGGCGCCGTCTCTTCCCCCTCGCTCAGGATATTCGCCAGGATGTTGGCGGTCACCGCCGCGACCAGGATTATGGTGACGATCCAGATTCGCCGCCAGTGCAACGGATGGCCTGGCAGGTCGTGGGCGAGGATCGGCTGGAAGCGGTGCTGGGACAAGGCGCCAAGCGGGCCGACGACCGCGAATGCGCCCGCTGCCGCAACATAGGCCGGGAGAACGGTGAGCGGGGAGATCCCGTTGAGCCACATGATCGTCGTCGTCGTGTCGCCGATGACGCTGCCGGCTCCTCCGGCATTGGCCGAGGCGACGATCGCGGCGAGGAAGCCGATGCTCACCCGGCGCTGGTAAACATGCCGGGCCATGACCCCGCCAAGGATCGCCGAGGCGATGTTGTCGAGAACCCCCGACAGCACGAAGACGATGGCGAGCAGCACCAGCCCGCCGGTCCAATCGTCGGGCAACAGGTTGGGAAGGTGGTCGGGAAGGTTGCTCTGCTCGAACTGATTGGCGAGCACTTCAAAGCCGATCAGCAGCAGAATGAGATTGACGACAATCACCCATTCGTGGGCAATGTGCTCGCCCAGCGCGGCAGCGCCGATGCCGGTCGGAAAGCCGCTGATCAGGGCTTCGTAGCTGAGAATGACTGCGAGCCCGACGAGGCTGACGACCAAAGCGCGTTTGTGGAAGATCGCCACGCCCAACAGAACCAGGCCGAACAGGAAGAATTCGACCGGCGCTCCCAGCAGCGTCGGGGCTGCAGCCGGCGTTGCCGCTGCGCAGGCCGCGGTCGGGACCGCGGCCAGGATCGCGCCGAGGGCGACGGGAATCAGTTTGCTGCGTCGAGGAGAATGCGGATCGATTGTCGCCATGGAGACCCTTTAGCCCCCGGGG
>JACCSV010000073.1 GCA_013812805.1 Sphingomonas sp.
CTCTCATCCTGCACGAGGAAGAACCTTCCAGTGTGCCACACACCCTCATGCGTGCTCAGCCATGGCTCACCATTTGCCTTTGGATCGTCACCACTTTGATCAGTCCCGCCATAAGATGTTCCTCTAGCCGTCCAGCGACCGAGAAACACTTTCAACGCTTCGTGTTTTTCACTCCGTTCCATCGCATCTTCCTTTCGGTCAGTAAGGGAATGATGCGACGGATAGTCCGGTTCCGCCAATGACCGCTTTCCACCCCTAGCGGACATTCCGCTTTCGACCCATTGCGGACATTAGCCCAGTCGGTTCTACCGCTATCGAACATGACTGTCCGGCTTCAACAAGCTATGAAAGAGGAAGCTTTGACGGCCGTTCGCGCCGAGAGCTTCACGCGTGGCCAAGGGAGGGCTGCAATGGACCTTTCACTGAACGGCAAAAGTGCCCTCGTTACCGGAGCGAGCAAAGGCATCGGTAAGGCTATTGCTCGCCGATTGGTTGAAGAAGGGGCGAAGGTGGCACTTTGCGCTCGCGATCCCGAGCCACTGGCTGAGACGGTTCAAGAGTTACAGGCTGCAGGAGAGGCGTGGGGAGCCACCTGCGACGTCGGTGATGCGCGAGCCTACGAAAACTGGCTGGAACAAGCTTGCGCAGCGGTCGAAGGGCCTGATCTACTCGTCGCCAACGCCTCAGCGCTCGCCCTTGGCGGGGAGGAGAACGACTGGGAGGCAAGCTTCCAGGTCGACCTAATGGGTTCTGTTCGCGCCGCCACTGCCGTGCTGCCTCGGATGATTGAGCGAGGAGGCGGCTCGATCGTGTTCATTTCGAGCGTGGCGGCAGTCGAGACGTTTGTCGGGCCGACAGCCTACAATGCACTGAAAGCAGCAATAATCACCTATGCTAGCCAGCTCAGCAGGGCGGTGGGGGCCCAAGGCATTCGTGTGAATTGTGTCTCGCCGGGAGCGATCGAGTTTGCTGGCGGTGTATGGGATCATGCGAAACGAGAGAGCCCGGAATTTTATCAGACGACCTTGTCACAGCAGCCGATGGGCCGCCTCGGCACCCCCGAGGAGGTCGCGGACGTGGTGACTTTTCTGCTCAGCGACCGAGCTAAATGGATAACGGGCGAGAATGTCGTGGTGGATGGCGGATACACTCATCGCGTTGCCTTTTAGGATCGGAGGGCTGGCTCACCGCCCCGAAGTAGACATCCGGCTAATGTCCGCTTCCCACCCATTCCGGACATTAGCGGCTTAGGTCCGGTTCCGACCATTGCCGACACTGGCCGGGTGTTAGCGGCCAATTTCTCGCATCGATCCTCGGGGCCATGGCCAGTCAGTAGCCCCTTCGCCGATTAGACATTCTCAAAGGGGTTCTGACGTTTGTATTCGGCATCGGCATTTGCTTGGTCGAGCTCCTGGTGCCGATCGCTTCCCTTGCGAAGCTCAGCCAAAATCTCTTCCAGAGTGGCTGCAATCTTTTGCAGCAAAGCCTGTTCGTCTGTGTTCATTCATTCCTCCATGAACCAGAAGCGCCTCAGTGCGGCCCGCCCGCCCTACGAGAAGGACGGCTCACGGGCTATAGGCGGCGCTCTCGGACGGGCCTATTTCTGCCAGTGACGGGCCGAGGTCGGAGGACCCCGGCCCGCCGACGGGACCAGCGCGGTCCCGCCTGTCGCTTACCAGGCGACCTGGAAGCCCGCCCGCGCTCCGATTTCGCTGCTCTTGAAGCCATAGCCGACGCCTGCGGACACCGACGACATCTCGCCCACCCCCGCCGAGATGGCGGCAGCCAGCGCGGTTCGGCTCTTGAAATGGCCGATCCCGCCGGACAGAGCAAAACGCGCACCCGCTGGAATGCTCGGGCTGTCGAGGGCCAGCGCCATGGCAACGCCCTCATAGGCCTCGCGCACCTCTCCGTGCAGGCTGTCGGTCAGCTCGAACAAGGTCACGGTGTCGCTTTCCAGTGCGGAAATTGCCGAACCCTGCGCGCTGAATCCCGTCTGCAGGCTGGTGATGGCGGGCATGATGGTCGTGTCCCGTCCAAGCACGCCGTTGCCATCCACCGTGGTGACACCGACGTTGCTCGCATCCTGCGCACTGGTGGATGCGACGATGTCGCCGACTCGCACGTGCGTGCCGGTCCCTCCAAGCACGACCTGGTTCGCGGCGGTCGTCGCCGAATTGGCGCCGATGGCGGTGGAGCCTGCATGAGCCGCATTGGCCAGCCGGCCCAGCGCCGTCGAGGCGGTGGCAGTCGCCTGGGCGCTAACCCCAACGGCGGTCGAGGCGAGCGCCGTGGCGTCGCTGTTATGTCCGAGCGCGGTTGAGGCGATGCCGCTCGCGATCGCCTGTGCGCCATAAGCGCTCGAAGCAATGCCGGTTGCGGTCGCTGCCTGCCCGGAAGCAGTGGCGTTATCGCCGCTCGCAACCGTCGATTCGCCGACGGCGACCGATTGCAAGCCGGTCGCTTGGGACAGATACCCCAGGGCCGTAGAACGCTCGGCGGTTGCGTCGCTTTCCGCGCCGACCGAAGTCGAATTCGCACCCGCGGCGTTGCTGATGCGCCCGAGCGAAGTTGCGCCAACGGCAGTCGCCTGAGCGGAAACGCCGACCGCCGTAGCGCCGAGCGCCGTCGCGTCGCTGTTGTGGCCGAGCGCGGTTGAACCGCCGCCGCTTGCGACGCTCAACGAACCATAGCTCGAAGCGCCGCCGGCGCTCGCCGTCGAAGACTGGCCAGTGGCGGTGGAGATCGGGCCCGATGCAACTGCCAGATTGCCGACGGCGGTAGCGCCGTCCGCTGTCGCGGCAGAATCGACACCGCATTCGGTGCTTCCCGCCGCGGTGCCGACATTGCACTCCGGCGTCGGGTCGGCGGTGGCGGGAGCGGATATCGCCGCAATGGCGAAAGCGGCGGTGGTCCAAAGGGCGGTTCGTGTCCGAGTCATCTGAAGTCTCCTCCGAAAAGTCCGGCCGCGATGGTCGCGGCAGGTGGGAGGAGTTTGCCGCCGCAAGCCAGCGTCCGGCCACGGGATCAGCCTGATGATTTACCGACCAAACACCGATTTTTGCAGGCTTCGGGGTCAGGCGGGCACTTGCGCCGGCCGGCTCCCTGTCGCGCGCCAATAATCGTCAAGCCCAATTGCGCGGGTCAGTCGCGCGAATCGGGGGTCAGGCCGAGCGGCGGCCATCGGCAGCGAAAACAGGAAATCGGTGTGACGCCGCGTGTAGGAGCCAATCGGGGCCGGGGCTCCGAACGGGCCGCGATCGAAATAATAGCGATCGAGACACGCGAAAGTGAGGTCGAGCCGACCAAGAAGCGCGAAGATGGGGGCTGCACCGGGGATCGCCCTCGGGTCGGCTTCAGCAATCTGGTGCAGCCGCGCCACACTGCTGTCGATGTCTGCAGGCCGTCGGAACTCGACTGACCGAGCGAGCACCAGCCGCGACTGCACCTGATCTGGCGCGGAACTCGACGGTAACGCGTCGGGATCCTGGATGAAGGCAGCGGCGGCGCCGGGCCGGCCGCTGAACAGCAAATGGTTGAATTTGCCGAACCACAGCAACGGGTGCGCCGGCCAGCGGTCGAGGGCACGTCGCAGCAGCGCTTCGGCAGCCTGCATTTGGCCCGCGTTCGACAGTGCTGTCGCGGCAAATGCATAAGGCCCGACGATCATCGGATCGAAAGCGATAACCCCCTGGTGGAGCGCCGCGCCTTCTTCGAACCGACCGACCTGGTAAAGCAGCATGGCGAGGCGCCCGTTGGCCAGCCAGTGCCTTGGGTGCCGGTCGCGCACCAATCGCAATTCGCGCTCCGCCGTGTCCCAGTTGCGGAAAAACGGCGGGATGCAGGCGAGCGCCAGTTGCGCGTCGGCATTGTCCGGATCGAGTTCCATCGCCCGCGCTGCCGCGGCCCGGATCCTGCCCGGGAGGCTTGCAAGCTCGGCGATGTCAAAGCCTTCGAGAATGTGGGTATAGGCAAGCGCCAGCGCTCCCCACGCCTCGGCGTAGAGCGGATCGATGTGTACCGCGCGCTCGAAATAGGACACCGACTGCCGGGCCTGATCCGGGAAACCGGCGCGCTGTGCGATGTCCCCACGGTGGAACAGCTCGACTGCCTCGGCGAGAGGCTGGTGCCGCCACGGCGCCTTCCAAGCGAGAACACCGCCAACCGCGACCACAGCCGCGGCTCCCGCCGCTAGCGCGGAGCGACGCGTCGCGAGCGGCGGGTCCGCGGCGCTCGGCGACGCTGTCGCGGACCTTTCGGCCTCATTGGCAACGACCAGTCGATAACCGACCTTGGTAATCGTCTCGACGCGGTAGCTGCCGCGGAATTGCTCTGCGACGTGGCGGAGCCGGGAGATCACCCGGTTGATTGCATCCTCGCCGACGACACGGCTGTCCCAGCATCGCTCAATCAGCTCGTCTCGCGTGACGATGGAACCGCGGGCGCGCCCCAAGACGACGAGTACCTGCATGACGCGCGGCTCAAGTGTTTCGCTGCAGCCCTCGCCACTGACTTGGCGGGTCGCCGGGTCAACTCGCAGGAACCCAATGGCGAACGAGAGCTCGTGTGCCAGCACCACCTGCCCGGGGATAGCTAACCCATCGTGTTTGCTTGCCCCCATGCGAGCTAAGCTAACATGGATTGAATCGATGTGCACTCGCCCGGAGCGCGCGGTAGTGGACGTCGAGTCCTCACCTGCCCGTCTGGATCCCATGATGTCCGCTACCCATTGCGGATATCATCGGCTTACGTCCGCTTTCGACCCATTGCGGACATCAGGCTTGCGCACAGCGCGACGCTACCGCCCTCTACCAAGGCCGGCCACCGTGCCTAGCAGCCGCAACGCAGATCCGCACTGTCCGCCTTTTCAACTGGTCTAGGTCTGCGGATCGACTAGCCGCACCACAGCGATTGGCGAATGAAGCGCGCCACCCAAGTGTCGACATAGCGCCGCCGCGACTGTCTGATGTAGCGCCAGCCCGCCACGCTCATTACTGACGCTGCCAACAATCCTTATTTCAGATATTGTCGGGAACAGAGATTGTCGAAGAATCCTCTGGAGCCGCGCCGCTGAGCACCCCCACAAGTCCAATTGACAGAAGTACGAACCCAATCAACCCAGTGATGAGGTTGCCGACGATCACTGAACCCACCGTTTTCCAAAACGTCATGTCGTCCTCTCATTCTTGGCGAAGTCCGTACTCCCTAGGAAGTGCAAAGATGACCGGATGGCCGTCCGCAGATAGAACCAAAGCCTACGTTCTGCGCTCGGCGCAGCAGTAACTGGTCCGGCTATATTACGAGCTGGGAGGTTCGGGAAAGCAAACTCATTCTTACCGGGCTAAAGGGGTCAGTGTGTCGACGCGCCCCTGAGGACCATGCTCGGCCGTCTAGCTGGTGCCAAGTAGGCCATCATGGGCGGTGTGATTACGCGAACATAACCTTGGCGGATATTTGTGACGTTCCATTCGGCGGAATCCACGCAATCTGGTTCTCAGGAGAGCTACGGATCCCGCAAGGCGAGCTCGTCACTTACGTTCACGCCGGCTGGGCGAGCGGGTATGAGAGAGACTTGATAGTAGAAGTTCAGCGAGGCACCGTCGTGTCAGAGAAAATCGTGCGCATCGCCGCCATTGATCCCCCCACGTCTAGGTCTAGATGGAGGCGGTGGTGGGCTAAGCTTTGGTGACTGGTAATTTCACGCCGGGTTTCTCCCGGGTCAAGCGGCGGGCCAATCTCTGCGGCCCGGGGAAAGCAAGCGGTGGTGGAGTGCCACGCTAAGCTGCCTGCTCTTGCAACATCAGCGCTACGTCCTTGCTGACGAGTTCGAAGATTTGTCTCTAAACCAGTGTCTACGACTGATTTCCAGCCCCTCTCACCACAATGGCACTATGTATAATGCCTAGCCGGCACACTACTTGGTACGTCGCGGCGGTCACGCCCAACGGCCATGCTGCAGACGCGCGCATCAGCAGTCTGGCCACGCGGCGGAGTGAATTGAAGCCGTTGCATATACGGATCCATCCGACCCATCTTCTTAAAGGCAGCGATGGCACGCCCGTAATAAGCCCTCGCGGATGCAACGTTTTTGCGCTTCGTGATGATGTCGTGAGCGAGGTTCACAGCCAGAAAGTTGGCGCCCTCCTTGTCGCAACGCGCAGCCAGATGACCTTGGGTCCGGT
>JACCSV010000087.1 GCA_013812805.1 Sphingomonas sp.
AAACGAACCGCGACCTCGTAAGGCCGCGTCCGCCGCTGAAGGGCCATATATGGATGACCCTCTTTTGCGTCAACGGGGTTTTTTACGTTTCCGTGAAAAATCCGTCGCTGTCGAAAACGGACGCACCGTATCCCAGTTCCCCAGGCACGCTGCGTCCGTCATCTCTAGATAGCCGCCGGACGGGGGCTTCAAGGCCCGGGGCCCGCTCAAGACGTAATTCCCTAGGCGCTCTGGATATAGGAGCGCATCGCCTCCGCTTCCTCCTCGATCTTCTCGATCCGGTATTTAACCAAGTCGCCGATGGAGACGATGCCGCAGACCGACTTGCCGGCCACCACCGGCAAGTGCCGGATCCGCCGTTTGGTCATCATCGCCAGCGCCGTCAGCACCGGCGTCGACATCTCCACCGTCAGTGCCGGCGAGGTCATGATTTTCGATACGGGCCAGTCGAGCACCTCGGCGCCGTGCTCCCGCAGGCAATAGATGATGTCGCGTTCCGACATGATTCCGGCGATTTCGCCCCCCTCGACCACCGGCAGCGCGCCAATCCGCCGCTCGCCGAGGATAGCGACCGCGTCGCTGACGGTTTGTTCCTGCGTGACGGTCGCCACGTCGCGGCCTTTGTCGGCCAGGATCGCCTGGATGGTCATGCCCGCCTCCATCGCTGCCTTGGACGCTTGATAGTCTCACGGCCCGCGGTCAAAGGGAAGCGCATGCCGCGTCCCGACCCAGTGCCAACCCCCCGCCACTCGCTGCTGGTCCGCTTCAAGCGAATCATGCGCTGGCTGGCGCTGCTTTCGATCGTCATTGCCGCCATCGCGGTGCTGCTGGTCGCAAGGGGCGACGACTCGGTGCGCG
Organism: Sphingomonas sp.; assembly: GCA_013812805.1. Lineage (GTDB taxonomy): Bacteria > Pseudomonadota > Alphaproteobacteria > Sphingomonadales > Sphingomonadaceae > Sphingomicrobium. The sequence continues at coordinate 859 of JACCSV010000087.1, forward strand.
TGCACATGCTGGTCGCGACCGCGCTTGGCGTCGGTCTCAGCGTATTGCTCGGGACCGGGCTGATGACGCTCAGTTTCCTCAGCGCTCGGAGCGGCCACGACGAGCAGGCGCGCCAGATCGAGGACGAACAATGAGCGAGACCAGCCGCAACCCGCTGCTTCGCGTTGTCCCGGGCCCCACCGACATCAATGCCAACGGCCATATTTTCGGCGGCTGGGTGCTCAGCCAGATGGACTTGGCCGGGGGCATTGCCGCCTCGCAGCGCTCGCGGGGCCCGGTTGCGACGGTTGCCATCGAGCGCATGGAATTCATCGCCCCGATCAATATCCGCGACCTGATTTCGGTTTACGCCGAGGTCGAGCGGGTCGGGCGGACCTCGATGGGGGTGAGGATCGAAGTCACCGCAACTCGCGACCGCGGCGCGACCGAGGTCAAGGTAACCGAGGGCCTGTTCACCTTCGTCGCGCTTGACGAGCAGCATCGCCCGCGGCCGGTCGACCCGCCGGCGACGAATCAAGAAGGCCCCCCGATCCGGTAAGGACAGGGAGGCCTGCTTTAGCATCCAGGTCGAGACGGCTCAGGCCGCCGGCGCTATTTCGTCTTCGCTGTCCTCGGCGCGTGGACGCCGCGTCCGTCGCCGTGGCTTGGCCGCCGGTTCGGAGTCATCGTCACCACCGACGTCCCGGCCGATCGAGGGCGGAAGCACTTCGAGCGCAATCCGTTCTTCGTCGTCATTGTCGGATTCGTGCCGCGACCCGTTGGCCCGGGTGTCCGGCCGGCGCGGGCGCTGATGATCTCGCTGTGGACGCCGTTCGCGCTGCTCATGCTGCTGCTCGTGCTGCTCCTGCTGCTCAGTCTGCTCGTCGGCAGCCTCGAGCATCTCTTCGTCTCCGTCCTCGTCGGAATCGGAGCCGCCATCATCACCACGCTGACGCCGCTGCTCTTCGAAGCGGACGCGGCTTTCGCCCAAAACCCGGTAATAATGTTCGGCGAATTGGAGATAATATTCGCTTTGCACGCGATCGCCGCCAAGCTGGGCGTCCCGAGCCATGTTCTTGTATTTTTCGAGCAGCTGAGCGGCATTGCCGCGCTGCCGGGTGTCCTGACGGTTGCCGGGTTGCCCACCAGCGTTCGGTGGCCTCTGTCCCCCACGGCCGCGACGGCGGCCGCCCTGTCGATTATTGATCAAATGCCCACTTCCTTACGCAGTAGAAGCTTCCCCCGGTTCCATCCTCAGAGCCTGGCTGCGCAATCGCAGCTGGGCTTTCGTTCCGTCGGTGCCGAAGCATGACGAACGGCCGATTGCGTCGGGGGTAGGGGGGTGCGCTCAGCTAGATTCCGGAAAAACGGACCCGCTCCTAGGTGTGGATGTAGTGACGATTGCAGAATATTCCAAGTAAATTCGTTCACACCCACGTTAGTAGAATAGCTCTTGGGCGGCCGGCCAGATCCTGGGCTACCCGCCCCGACAGCCCGTCGATCGCGAGCAGGTCCGCGGCACCCGCGGCCTGATCCGGGCCGATCTCCACTGCCGCTATCCCGCCCTTGGCCAGCAGCCGCGGAAATTCCGGAGCCAGGCGGCGCAGATTGTCGAGGCCCTCGGGCCCGGCGAACAGCGCCTCGGGCGGCTCGAATTCGGCGACCCCGGGGCCGAGCTCGGCATCGGTCGCGACGTAAGGCGGGTTGCAAAGGATCAGGTCGAAAGGGCCATCCACCCCTTCCGCCCAGTCGCCGAGACGAAAGTCGGCGCGACTGTCGAGACCGAGACGGCGGGCGTTGGCGGCGGCATAGGACAGGGCCCGACGCGAACTGTCGATGCCGATACCGTCGGCCTTCGGCCAAAGGTCGAGCGCGGCCAGCAGCAGCGTTCCCGGCCCGGTGCCGAGATCGAGGATGCACCCGGGCGCGGCAATGCCTTCGAAATGCTCCAGGGCCGAGGCGATCAGGACTTCGCTGTCCGGCCGCGGGATCAGAACGCCGGGGCCGACGTGGAGCTCGATGTTCCAGAAAGCGCGGCGGCCGGTGATGTAGGCGACGGGCTCGCCGGCTTGCCGGCGCTCGACCATCGCCCAGAAGCGCTTCGGGACCGTTTTCCGCTCGGGTGGCGACAGCAGCAGCCGGTCGCGAGCGATGTTCAACGCTTCGGCCATCAGCAGCTCGGCATCGAGACGGGCGGTATCGCTTGCCTTGAGCAAGCGTGCCCCGTCAGCAAGCGCACGGGAGATCGCCTTCACACCTCGTCGAGGCCGGCCAGCCGCTCCGCTTCGTCTTCGGCAATCAGTGCGTCGATCAGTTCGGCCAAGCCGGGTCCTTCCAGGATCGCGTCAAGCTTGTGAAGCGTCAGGTTTATCCGGTGATCGGTCACCCGTCCTTGAGGGAAGTTATAGGTCCGGATCCGCTCAGACCGGTCGCCCGACCCCACCATCGACTTGCGCGCTCCGGCGCGCTCGCTCGCCAGCCGCTCGCGCTCCAGCTCGAACAGCCGGGTGCGCAACACCTTCATCGCCTTGGCCTTGTTCTTGTGCTGCGACTTTTCATCCTGCTGGATGACGACCAGGCCGGTCGGCAGATGGGTGATCCGAACCGCGCTGTCGGTGGTGTTGACCGACTGCCCGCCGGGTCCGGAGGAGCGGTAGACGTCGATCCGCAAATCCTTGTCGTCGATCTGCACGTCGACATCCTCGGCTTCGGGAAGCACCGCCACGGTCGCTGCCGAAGTATGGATGCGCCCGCCGCTTTCGGTCGCCGGCACCCGCTGAACGCGGTGTACGCCGCTTTCGAACTTCAGCCGCGCGAATACTCCGGAGCCGCTGATCGAGGCGACGGCTTCCTTGTAGCCGCCGACCTCGGATGCGCTTGCGGAGATCAGCTCGAAACGCCAACCCTGCTCTTCGGCGAAGCGCTGGTACATGCGCAAGAGATCGCCGGCGAACAACGCCGCTTCGTCGCCGCCGGTGCCGGCGCGCAGCTCGAGCATCGCGGCGCGGTCATCGGCTGCATCGCGCGGCAATAGCTTGAGCGCTAGCGCCCGCTCCGCCTCCGGCAGCCTGGCCTCGATGTCGAACAATTCCTCGGAAGCGATCTGCCGGAGTTCCTCATCGGCGTCCCTGGTCATCTCCAGCAGGCTATCGCGTTCGGAGCGCAGCCGCCGCACTTCGCGCGCCGCGGCGGCGACGGACTCGATCGCCGCATAGTCCTTGGACAGCCTGACGAACTCGTCGGGTGACAGGTCGCCGCGGGACATCGCCTCGCCAAGCTCGTGCTTGCGCGCTTCGATCGACGCGATCCGTTCCGACGAAATCCGGGTCACGCGGTTTTCGGACGAATTAACCACTGATCCGACCCCGCCTGCTGCGTCGCGTGGAAGCTGCGGCTAAGGCTCTCATACACGCGGCGGGACAGCATTGAATCGATATCTGAATCCGTCGCATATCGAAGGGAGACCATGGCAGCGTCATCCGCTGCAAGGGCTTCCTCCGTTAGCGTTTCGTTCGGCTCCCATCTGCGAAGGTTCAGTCGTGCCCTGGCGCCAGACTTGATCACACGCTCAAACTGCTTCTTCGACTTGCCGGCGAATGGACCAGCAACGAGTATGCCATTTATTCTCAGATCGGACGCAAGCTTGATCAATAAATCCATCGACCGACCACTTTCATCGATGAGGCCGACATCCGGGCGCTCCGGCTCCGGCGCATCGATCAGCAGCGCCAGCCGCTCGATGCCGGCCGCCCAGCCGACCGCCGGGGTCGGCGGTCCGCCAAGCGCTTCCATCAGCCCGTCGTAGCGGCCGCCGGCGAGCACCGTCCCCTGCGCTCCCAGCTCGTCGGTGATGAACTCGAAGGCGGTGTGGCGGTAATAATCGAGGCCGCGGACCAGGCGTGGGGCCCGCTCCCAGCGAATCCCCGCCGCATCGATTCCGGCGGTCACTTGAGCGAAGAAGTCGGCGGCTTCGCTGGTCAGGAAATCGTCGATCACCGGCGCGCTGTCGATCACCGGCCAATCGCCGTGCGCCTTGCTGTCGAGGATGCGTAGCGGGTTGCGCTCGAGCCGCGCCCGGCTCTCCTCGCTCAGCGCCGATGCGTGGGACGAGAAATGCTCGTGCAAAGCGTCGCGCCAGGCTGATCGCGTCTCCGGATCGCCAAGGGTATTGAGCTTGAGGATCGCCGAGCCGCCGATGCCAAGCTCCTTCAGCAACTGATCGGCGAAGGCGAGTAGCTCGACATCCGCCTGCGGCTCGTCGGTACCGATAATCTCGGCGTCGAGCTGGTTGAACTGGCGGAACCGCCCCTTCTGCGGCCGCTCGTAGCGAAACGCCGGCCCGTGGGTCGCGACCTTGAGCGGCGCATATTGCTGCCAGCCTTCGCTGAGATACGCGCGAGCGATGCCGGCGGTGAACTCGGGGCGCATGGTGACGCTGTCGCCGCTTCGGTCCTCGAAGCTGTACATCTCCTTGGAGACGACGTCGGTGGTCTCGCCCATCGTTCGGGCGAACACCTCGGTGGGCTCGAGCACCGGCACCTCGACCCGCTTGAAGCCGTACAGCCGGCGAACGCGATCGAACGCCGCCACCACCGCGGCAAGGCGGTCGGCGTCCTCTCCCAACAGGCTTTGGGTCCCCCGGACCGGCTGCGGCGTGGCCATCGCCGGGCCTTGGCAAAATCCTTCGACAAAGGGAAGGAATGGCTCGCCGTGCGGAGGAAGAGCGGTGGACATCGCCGGCGCATTTGGCCAATCGCAAGGGTGGCTTCTACGCATCCCGGAGATTTGTAATGCGGCGTTTCGCGCTTCTCTCGTTGCTTCTCGCTTCAGCGGCTGGCGCCCAGGTCGCCGCGCCGGTCCACAGCACTCCCGCTGCGACGCAAGCTGTCGCGGCGGTGCCGGCGCCGCGCGACATCCCTTATCCCGGAGTGATCCGCCTGCACGTCGATGCGACCGATACCTCGCGTGCGATCTTGAAGGTACGGCAGTTCACACCGGTCGCGGCTCCCGGCCGGCTGACGCTGCTGTTTCCAGAATGGCTACCCGGCCATCACGGGCCTGACGGCCAGATCGACAAGGTTGCCGGCCTTGAGTTCTACGCAAACGGCCAGCGGCTTCACTGGACCCGCGACCCGCTGGACGTTTATGCCTACCACATCAATGTCCCCGCCGGAGCGGGCGAGGTGGAAACGCGGTTCCAGTTCCTGTCGGCCACCGCGCCCAACCAGGGCCGGGTCGTTGTCACGCCTGAAATCGCCAACGTCCAGTTCGGATCGGCATCGCTGTATCCCGCCGGCTATTACGCCCGGCAGATCCCGGTGGTAGCCTCGCTGACCCTGCCCGCCGGGTGGCGGGCGGCGACCGCATTGCGCCCGGCTAGCGGTGCGCCGAGTCCCGCCAATACCATCACCTACCAGCAGGTCAGCTACGAGACGCTGCAGGATTCGCCGGTATTCGCGGGCCGGCATTTCCGCAGCGATCCGCTGAGCCACGGCGCCTTCCTTAACACCGTCGCCGACGATCCCAAGGACCTGCAGCTGCCACCGGCCGTGCTGGCAAAGCACCGCGCCATGGTCGACCAGTCGATCAAGCTGTTCGGCGGTCGCCATTACGATCGCTACGACTTTCTGAACGCCATCACCGACGAGCTCGGCGGCATCGGGCTGGAGCACCTGCGAAGCACCGAGATCACGTCGGATCCTGGCTATTACACGGATTACGACAACCACCTGCTCGACCGAAACGTCTTTCCGCACGAACTGGTGCACAGCTGGAACGGCAAGTATCGCCGGCCGGCGGGCCAGATCGTCGGCGACTATCGCACGCCGCTGAACAACGATTTGCTGTGGGTTTATGAAGGCCAGACCCAGTTCTGGGGCAACGTGCTGGAAGCCCGCTCAGGCATGAGTTCCAAGCAAGACGTGCTCGACAAGATTGCCATAGCCGCTGCCGGTTTGGACGCTGCGCGCGGGCGCGAATGGCGCGCGCTGGTCGATACGACCTACGATCCCATCATCCAGAACCGGCAGCCCGAGCCCTGGGGCAGCTTCCAGCGCAACGAGGATTATTACAACGAAGGCATGCTGATCTGGATCGAAGCCGACGCGATCATCCGCAGGGGCACCAACGGCAGGCGAGGGATGGACGATTTCGCGCGTGCCTTTTTCGGCATCAACCCCGGCGATCTCGGCGTGCTTCCCTATACTCGCGACGACGTCATCCGGACGCTGAACGCGGTTCACCCTTACGATTGGACCTCGTTCCTTTATCAGCGCGTGGACGTACCGACGCAGCGCGCCCCGCTCGGAGGCTTCGCCTTGTCCGGCTATTCGCTCACGTATACGGACCAGCCGACCGACGCGTTCAAGGCGATCGTCAAGTCGTCCGAGGGCCAGAATTTCTATTATTCGCTGGGCTTCAACGTGAACAAGGACAAGAAGCTGACGACCGTCCGCTGGGGCTCGGCCGCCTTCGACCAGGCACTTCGCATCGGTGACGAAATCGTCGCAGTCGGCGACCGCTCTTACTCCGGCGATGTGCTCGAAGCTGCTGTCAGGGGCGCAGTGCAATCGCGCCAGCCGATCCGCCTCATCGTCAAGCGCGGCGATGCGGTTCGGACGGTCAACATCGGCTACAGCGACGGCCTTCGCTACCCGCGGCTGGTGAAGACGGGTACTGCCACCGGGCCGCTCGACATTCTGCTTCGGCCGCGGTGAGCTGACGCCCTAACGCGCTGGAAGAAACTACGCGGAGGCAGGAACAGCTTGCGGAAGGAAATTCCGATCGTTCGGCCGAGCGGCTCGAGCAAATCGGGTTGGTAACTGAACGGCACCTCGCCAAGGGCATTGCGAACCTTCGGCTTGGCGTTGAACAAATTGTTGACCTCAAGCCGCACGGTGCTGCCGCGAAGCACCGGATATTTGCTGACCAGGTCGAAGCGCTGGCCGAGGTTGGCGAACAGCCGGAGGTCGACGGTGGCGAGCGGTGAGAAGCGCAGCGAGTCGGCGCCGCCATTGTCGACCGTTGTGGAAGTGCGATAGTTGGCTGACAGTCGGGCGCCGAGGCCATTGTTGAAATAGCCGGCCTGGGCTTCGACCTCGTGGCGGGCTCGGCCGCCGCCTTGTCCTGCGGCGTCGCCGCCCAGATAATCGAGCTTGGGCAGGCCGCGGCGGATAGTCGCCTCGTCGACAAGGTTGATCGTGTCGGTGAGTGAAAAGGACAGGCGCCCGCCGTTCCTGCCGCCGCCGAAGCCGCGCCCGCCCCGAGGCCCCGTGCCTGCGTCGGGCGGTGCAGATGCCCGGGGGCCCGCTCCCCCGCCAGCGGCCTGGCGCCGCGCTCGCAAGGCTTCGATCTGCGCCGGCGTGGGCGCCGCGGACTTGAGCGGTTTGGAGAAGTCGAAGCCGACCCTCAGCGTGTCGCGTCGGGCATTGTCGAAATTGACCGGCCGAAGGTCGACGCTGACCAGCTCGCCAGATTCGTCGCGTTCAAAGCGGTCGGGGAAGGCCGCTTCCAGTTCCGCAGTCGCGCCCGGGAAGCTGGAAATCGGGTCGCCGAAGCGGGTCCGGACATATTCGCCCCGCAGCCTGAGGTCGGTTTCCTCGAGCGGCTGCCAGTTGGCGCCGAGTTTCATCACGCTGCGCCGGTCGGCCGCGAGGTCGCGGTTGCCGCCGGTGGTCGTCGTCGCCAGCACCGTCTCGCCGCGAGTGAAATCGAACACGCGCGACCCCGGTGTCTCCAGGACCGGATTGCCGAGTTGCTGAACCGAAGGCGCCCCCTCCTCGCGGGTCCAGCTGGCGATCAGGTTCAGCCGCTCGACCGGCGACCAGTTGGCGCCGGCACCTAGCGTCGTCAGCGTTCCGAAGTCGGACAATCGCTCGACTTCGGCGTTGGCATTCACCGTCAAGTTTCCGACCGGACTGAAGTCGCTTCGGCGGCTCGACACCGGCAAGTCGAGATTGACCGAAGCCCGGCCGCTGGTGCGACGCAATGACGTCGAGATGTCATCGTCGGCGTCGCGGCGGCGGCTATCGAGGTGAAGGGTGCTGACACCGACCCTCACGGTCGTTCCGACCTCGCCCGCCGGAAGCGCGAATAAGGTCCCGTTGGCGGTCATGTCGGCGTCGGCCGAGGCCGTGGTCGAGGTAGCGCGCTGAAGCTCCGCCCCGGAGCGGTCGGTGTCGGTCTGGCTGCGCCTGAGGTCCGCGTTGGCGGTCGAAGACCAACGCCAGTCGCCCTGGTTGCCGTTGAGCGCCAGGCCGGCGTGGGCGCTGTTGGTGCTGGTTCGGCGCGCAAGCGGCTCCAGCCCCGCTTCGTCCAGCCCGATCAGCGAACGGCCGTCATTATGCTCGAGCTCCCCGTTGAAGGTCGCTCCGACATTTCCAGGTAGGGCGCGGTTGACCGTCGCTCCGGCGCGCACCTCTCGCCTCGAGCCGACCAGCGATCGCGTTTCGCGACGATCGGCGCCTGCGTCGCCGGACCCGGCCAACGCGACGTCTCGCTCGTCCTCGGTGAGCATCGAATTGCCCTCGGCATGGACGTTGAGCGCGGTCCGGCCGCTACTGCCGATGAGCAAGCGGGTGACGTCGGTCTCACCGCCGATATTGCCGCCTTGTGTCGGAACCGTCGTTTCCACCCTTGCCGCGGTCGAGCGGAAGCTCTCGCGAAGGACGATGTTCACGACCCTCTGATCGGCTCGATACCCGTACTTGAGCGCGACCTCCTCGGGCAGGATGTCGACCCGCTCGATCGCTTCGGTCGGGATGTCGCGAAGCTCGCGGAAGCCCGAGACCCGCTGGCCGTTGAGCAAGGTGATCGGGCGCCCGCCACCACGGCCGCGGGCGCTGCCGAGTTGGGGGGCGAGCGCTTCCAGCAGCTCGTTGATGCTGGTCGCGCCGGTTGCGCGGACATCGGCGGCGCCGAGCACGTCTTCGGGCGGGATGTCGCCGATCACTGCCCCGCGCCGCTGACCGGTAACGACGATTGTGTCCGATTCACCGTCCTCGAACTCTTCGATTTTGCCGTCCGTCCGTGTCGGCTGCGCAGCTGCCGTGTCAGCGGGTGCCGGCTGCTGGGCGCCGGCTGTACTGGCCGCCAACGCCACTGCAGAAGTCACCAAAAGGATCATTTTGCACTGCATCGGCGCTCAATCTGGGGTGGCCGCGTGTATCCTGCATGACTGGAGATCTTGCGTTCGACGGGGGTGGGCGGCCCATCGACCAACGACGCGGCCTCAGCTGTGGTCGAGGGCGTGGATGACCAGCCCGACAAGCCCGCCGACCAACGTGCCGTTGATGCGGATATACTGAAGGTCGCGGCCGACCGCGCTTTCCAGCCGGGCGGTGACGGTTCGGGCATCCCAGCCGCGCACGGTGTCGGACACCAGCTTGACGATGGAGCTACCATAGGTGGCGGCGAGACCGGCAATCGCCCGCCGGGCGAACTGATTGATGGCGCCGCGGATGCGCGGGTCGGATTCCAGCGTCGCCCCCATCGTCTTGAGCACCTCACCGAGCTTGCCGGCAAGCACCGCGTCCGGGTTGCGGGCACCACGGATGATCGCCGCCCGGCCCTTTTGCCACAGCGTATCCAGCCACAGGCTCACCGACTCATTGTCGAGCAGCTGATCCTTCATCGCCTCGACCCGCTCGCGCGTCTGCGGGTTGGACTGCAAATCATTGGCTAGCTGGGCAAGCGCCTCCTCGATCTTGAGACGCACCGGGTGGGCCGGGTCGGTCGACATTTCCGCGGTCAGCTTGCGCAAGCCATCGATGATCGCGTCGGCAAGCTTGGCGTCGAGTGCGGCGAGCTTCAGCACCCAATTCGCCTTTTTCGTCACCATGTCGCGGATCAGGGTTTCGTTGGCCTCTAGTGCCCGAGCCGTCCAGCGGATCGCCGCCTCCAGCATCGGCATGTGCCGGTCCTCGTTGATCGCCGAGGCGAGCGCATGGCCGAGCAGCGGCGACACCTCCATCGCGCGCAGCCGAGTCGCGATCGCATTCTTGAAGATGCCGCCGAGCCGCTCGTCGTCGAGGCTTTCGAAAATGTCAGCGATGAGCCGCGAGGCGCCCTGGCGGATCCGGGTCCCCTCGCCCGGCGGCGCCTTTAGGAAGCGCCCGGTAGCGCCGGCGACGTCGATCGTCCGCATCCGCCGGGCGACCACCGACGGAGTGAGGAAATTGTCCTTGAGGAAAGACGCGAGCGTCTCGCCGATCCGGTCCTTGTTGCGCGGGATGATTGCCGTGTGCGGGATCGGCAGGCCCAGCGGGTGGCGGAACAAAGCGGTGACCGCGAACCAGTCGGCAAGGCCGCCGACCATCGCCGCTTCGGCGAAAGCCTTGACGAAGCCGAGCCAGGGGTAGGCCGGTTGGAAGGCACGGGCGGCGAGGAAGATGGCGGCCATCACCAGCAGCAAGCCGGTCGCCGCCACTTTCATGCCCGTAGTGCCGGGTTGGGCCGGGTTGAAGCGGGACAGCGGCGTCATCGAGGCGCCATAGCCGCCCCGGCCGCCGAAATCACTCCGCCGGAAGGGGAGCGGCGTCCGGCCTTGCGCTGTGGTCCTCGCCGACAATCACCAGGCGCCCGAGTTTGCGCCCGATCCAGCTCTCGATGTCGATGGCGATGGAGAAATAGGCGGGGACAAGCACCAGCGTCAGGATCGTCGAGAAGATCAGGCCGCCGATGACGGTGATCCCCATCGGCGCGCGCCAGCTGCTGTCGCCCGAAAGCGAAAGCGCGGTCGGCAGCATGCCGGCGACCATCGCGACAGTAGTCATCACGATCGGCTGCGCCCGCTTGTGGCCGGCCTCGTAGATCGCCTCGTCCTTGTCCATTCCGTGGTTCATCATCTCGACCGCGAAGTCGACCAGCAGGATCGAGTTCTTGGCGACGATCCCAAGCAGCATCAGCAGGCCGATGAACACCGGCAGCGAGACCGGCGCGCCGGCGATGTGGAGGGCGATTGCTGCTCCAAGCGGCGCCAGCAGCAGCGAGCCCATGTTCACCAGCGGCGCCAAGAACCGCCGGTAGAGCAGCACCAGCACCGCAAACACCAGCAGAACTCCGGCGATCACCGCGACGATGAAGTTCTGGACGAGCTCGCCCTGCCATTTCTGCGAGCCCAAAGTCAGCCGGGTGACCCCTTCCGGCAAATTCTTCATCGTCGGCAGCTCGTCGATCTTCTGGTAGGCGTCGCTGCTCACCAGTCCCGGCGCAAGATCAGCGCCGATCGAGATCCTTCGCACCTGGTTGGTCCGTTGCACGGTCACGGGGCCCGACCCGAAGCCGATCGAAGCCACCGACTTAAGCGGCACCGAGCCTCCGTTCGCCGTCGGCACCGGCAAGTTTTCGAGCGTCGCCAGGTCGCGCCGGCTGTTCTCGGACAGGCTGACGGAGATCGGCACCTGACGGTCGGCGAGGGAGAATTTGGCGCTATTCTGGGCGATGTCCCCGATGGTCGCGATTCGGATCGTCTGGGACAATGCCGAAGTCGTCACGCCAAGATCGGCAGCCAGGTCAAAGCGCGGGGTGACAATGATTTCCGGCCGCACATTGTCGCCGACGACGCGTGGCGCCACCAGTTCCGAAAGGCTCCCCATTTCGTCGGCGAGCTTATTGGCTGCATCCTCCAGCTTGATCGGATCGGCGCTGCCGAGGAAAATGTTGATGTCGCGGCTCGCACCCCCGGGACCGCCACCACTCTGGCTGAGGAAATTGACCTGGGCGTCAGCGATCTTGGCAAGCTGAGGCGTGATCTCGCGCTCGATGTCGAAGCTCGGCTTCGAGCGATCGTCCTTGTACATCACGTTGACGAAACCGACGGAGGTGAACACCCGCTGGAACACTGCCTCGACGTCGGGATGCTGCTCGATGACGTCGGCGGTGCGCGCCGCGATTTCACGCGTCTGGGCGTGGGTAGTGCCCGGCGCCATCTGGATGCGCACGCGGCTGTTGTCGACGTCCTGCTCCGGCTCGAAGGTCATCGACAGCATCGAGAACAGGACGCCGGTTAAAATCAGCGTTCCCAAGCCAACCAAGACCATTCCGAGACGGTGATCGCGAAGCCTTGCCTTGCTCCGGGCGACGTAGACGGGGTGCCAGGCGGCAAAGTGGCCGCCCTTTATCTGCACCAGGGCGCCGACCAGCTTGAAGCCCAGGTAAACCGCAACTGCGCCGGCGACCAAAGCGGCCAGCAACGCGACGATGCCGCTCAGGCCGGCGGCCGTCAGGGCAGACCGCGCCGCCATCGTTGCAATCGCGAACAGCGCGATCATCACAACGATCAGAACCGTTTCGATCAGGTAATAGACGCCGCGTCCCGGAACCGTCGGCAAGCGGTCGAGCAGCGCCTTCACCTTGCCGGTGGAAAGGGTCCACTTCAGCATCGCCAGATAGCGCATCATCCATTTGCCCGACGCGTGCGGCTCCTCGCCGTGCGCTTTCAGGAAATAGGCCGCCATCAGCGGCGTGATCATTCGCGCGACCAGCAGGCTCATCATCACCGCGACGACGACGGTGTAGCCGAAATTCTTGAAGAATTGGCCGGAGATGCCGGGCATCAGCGCTACCGGCAGGAACACGGCGACGATCGCCATCGTCGTTGCGAGCACCGCCAGCCCGATCTCGTCGGCCGCATCGAACGATGCCTGGTAGGCGCTTTTGCCCATGCGCATGTGACGCACGATATTCTCGATCTCGACGATGGCGTCGTCGACCAGCACGCCGGCGACCAGCGCCAGCGCCAGCAGCGACAGGAAGTTGAGGTTGATCCCCATCAGATCCATGAACCAGAAGGCGGGAATCGCCGACAGCGGAATGGCAACCGCCGAAATCAAAGTCGCCCGCAGGTCCTTGAGGAACAGGAACACCACCAGCACCGCCAGGATCGCGCCTTCGATCAGCGCGTGCATCGAGCTTTCGTACTGGGCCTTCATATATTCGACGCTGTTGTCGATCTCGACGAACTTGATCCGCGGATCGTCCTTCTCGATCTGCCGCAGTTCGTTCCACACATGCTCGTAGACGACGAGGTCGGACTCGCCCTTGGCGCGCTGGATGTTGAAGCTGACCACCTGCCGGTCGCCCAGCACCGCCGCCGAGCGGGTCTCGGCGTAGCTGTCTTGAACCTCGCCGAGCTCGGCAAGCCGGACGACCCGCCCGCCGGTTGCCGATATCTGGGTTTGCGAGAGGTCGAAGGCGCTGCCGGCATTGCCGAGCACGCGCACCGACTGCTCCGACCCGGCAATCTCGGCGCGACCGCCGGCGGCGTTGAGGTTGGTCTGGCGAAGCTGAGCATTGACCTGAGCGGCGGTAATTCCGTGCGCCATCAGCGCCGCGGGGTTGAGGATTACCCGGATCTGGCGGTCGACTCCGCCTTCGCGGGTGACCGCGGCGACGCCCGGCTGTCCGAGCAGCCGGCGAGCAACCGTATTGTCGATGTACCAGCTGAGCTGCTCGAGGCTCATGTCCGTCGTTTCGCCGGCGATAAAGGCGATCTCGCTGCCGCCGATGTTGGCGCGCTGGACTTGCGGTTCGAGAATGCCGTCGGGAAGGTCGCCGCGGATTTGCGCAATGGCATCGCGAACGTCGGTCACCGCCCGGTCGGTCGGCGTCCCGATCCGGAACTGGACGAAGGTCTCGCTATAGCCTTCGCGGACGCTGCTGTTGATCTCGTCGACGCCATCGACCCCGCGGATCGCCGATTCGACGCGCTGCGTGATCTGGTTTTCCATCTCCGCCGGCGCGGCGCCCGGCTGAGAGACCGAGACGGACGCTGCGGGGAAGTCGATATCGGGGTTGCCGGTGACGTCCATCCGCATGAACGCAACGACACCGGCGAGCAGCAGGCCGATGAACAGGACGATCGGCGGGACCGGGTTCTGGATGCACCAGGACGAAATGTTACGGAAGTTCATGACCTGGTGCCGATCCGATGCTTATCGCGCGGCCTGCCGCTTGGGAGCGACCTTCTGCCCCGGGTTGAGGAATGGCCCGGCCGAGACCACGATCGCTTCCTGGCCGGTCAGCCCCTGCACCACCGTGACCCCCGTGTCGTTGACCGTGCCGACGCGCACATCGCGGCGCTCGACCTCGTTCTTGGCGTTGATCACATAGACGTAATTGCCCTTGGCGTCGCTGAGCACCGCGCTTTGCGGAAGCAGCGGCGCAGTCGTTGCGCCCGCCAGGATCCGCGCTTCGGCAAAGCCGCCGGGGCGGATCGCGGAATCATAGGGGATGGCGATCCGCACTTCGCCCTGACGGGTTTGCGGGTCGATTACCGGCGACACCTGCCAGACCGATCCGGAGAAGCTGCGAGTCATTCCGATCGGGGTGACGCTTGCCGGCAGACCAGGGCGAATGCCGGCCAGGTCCTGTTGCGGAAGCGAAGCGCGCATCTCCATTTCGCCCCCGCGCGCCATTCGGAACAGGGCGCCGGCGCCGGCCCCGACCACCTGGCCGACTTCGACATTGCGTGCCAGGACCAGGCCTGCGGTGGGCGCCCGAATGTCGAGCCTTTGGACCCTGGCGCGGGTTGCGCCGAGCTGCGCCTGAGCGACCCGGACGCGCGCAGCGGCAGAATCGCGAGCGGCGCTCTTGCGGTCAACATCCGCCTTCGAAACGAAGCCGCGGGCGACGAGCGACTGGGCGCGGTCGAGTTCATTCTGCGCGAGTTGCGCGTCGGCGCGAGCGACCTGGACGTTGGCGGCAAGCTGTGCCGCCTCCTGCGCTTGCACCGAGCGGTCGATGCTGGCGAGCACCTGGCCCTGTCCGACCCAGCTTCCGGCATCGACATAAACGCGAGTGACCATGCCGCCTTCGCCGGCGACTCCGACCGGCTGGTCGCGGCGGGCGGCGAGCGCACCGCTGGCGGTAATCGATCGGGCGACCTGAGTGCGGCCCGGCACCATCACCGTGACCGTCGGTACCTGACCACCACGGCTGCCACCCGCCTCAGCGCCGCCGGCGGCGGACTCTTCTCCGCCCCACATCGTCAGCGCCAGCGCCAACGCGACCAGAGCGACAATCGCAGCGCCGATGATCGCGATGCGTTTGCGCCGGGAATTGTCGACGAGCACCAGCGTTTCGTCATTCGACGATCTGATCGAAGTTTCTCTGTTCATGCGCAGCATTCTTTCGCCTTGCCCGCAGCCCCCGCGGCGTTAGTTTACGAGAAGTGTGTTACGCGAATAAGTCACCCTTCGCAACAGATGCCTGAGAGCCCGCATTTGGCCAATCTTTTTCGACCAACGGCGGCACTTGAGTAGCAAAGGGGCGTTGGCGCAATGACCCGGACCGCTGCCTCAGTGCAGCAGGGCGAGACAAGAGGGGAAAATCGGTGATGGAATCGTATGGAATTCTCGGTTGGATCATCATCGGCGGGATCGCCGGTGGTCTTGCCAAGCTGTTGATGCCGGGGAAGGACCCAGGCGGCTGCATCATCACCATCCTGCTTGGCATCGTCGGCGCATTCATTGCCGGCTGGCTCGGCCAGGCGGTTGGCTGGTACGATGCCGGCGAGGGGGCGGGATTCGTCGCCGCGATCATCGGTGCTTTCATCATCCTGGCGATCTACAGGATCGTTGCCGGGCGCCGCCGGCACTAGCGCACTCGTCGCCACGGCAGTTCAGGCTGCAGCCATTGCGCTGCTGCGAGCCATTGCGTCTCTCTCACTTTGGACAGGGGCGTCAAATGAACAGGTTTTTAATAGCACTGGCGATCGGCGGTTCGGCGGTTTCCTGGGCGGCGCAGGCGCAGGTCACGACGGGCGTTAGCCAGTCGATCGCCGGCACCAGGCTCGACGTCAGCGCCACCGGCGAATCGACGCGGATACCCGACGTCGCAATCATCTCGGCCGGAGTCGTCACCCGCGCCGCCACAGCTGCAGCCGCGATGCGCGAGAATGCCGAGCGAATGGAGCGCGTGGTCGCTGCGCTGAAGGCCGCTGGAGTCGCGGACCGCGACATCCAGACCAGCAATCTCAGCCTCAACCCCGAATACCGCCACGATGAGAACCAGCCGCCGCGGCTGATCGGATACAGTGCTTCGAACCAGGTCAACATCCGCTTCCGCGACATTCGCAACAGCGGCCGTGTCCTCGACGTGCTGGTTGCCCAGGGCGCTAACCAGATCAACGGCCCGACGCTGACGCTTGATCAGCCGCAGGCGGCGCTCGACGAGGCGCGCGCTAACGCCGTCGCTCTCGGCCGAGCCCGCGCCCAGCTGTACGCGCGCTCGCTAGGAATGCAGGTCGTTCGAATCGTCTCGGTAAGCGAGAGCGGGCGGCACTATGGTCCGCCGCCGCCGATGCCGGAGCGCGGTGACGCAGTCATGGCGATGGCGAAAACGGAGATCGTGCCGGGCGAACAGAGCTACCAGGTTGCGCTGGCGATGGTCTTCGAGCTTCGCTGACAAAGAAAAAGGCCGCGCGAGCGAGCCCGCGCGGCCTTTCTTTTCGAGCTTCCTTCCGCAGTTTAGCGGACGGAGCCCCGGCGAACCAGATTGACGATCGCCAGGAGAATGATCGCTCCAAGCAGCGACCACAGGATGTTGGTGAGATCCAGCGGATTCTCATTGATGCTGCCGCCGCCGAAGATGAGGCCGGCGATGACGGCTCCGATGATGCCGACAATGATGTTGAGGATGATGCCCTGTTGCGCGTCGGTGCGCATGACCATGCTTGCGAGCCAACCGACGACTCCGCCGACGATCAGCCAAAGAATGAATCCCATGTGTTCCCTCCTGTTCGTGGCCGCCACGTGACCCAGCGGCCTTCCAGCACCTTTTAGACGCTTAGTGCTGCACCGTTGTTCCGGATTCGAGGGTCTAAGTCCAGCGTTGCGATGCGTGAGGGGAACCGGGAGGCACGCAAACTCGGGCCTCGGTTAACCGTCGTAACGATTAATCAGTAGCGCTGCTGGCGTTCGTAAACGTCCCGGTAATGCTTGATGCGGGTTACCCGCAGGCCCGGCATCCCGCTGCGATCGACCGCCCGCTGCCAGCTGGTGAATTCCTCGAGCGTCAGCGAATAGCGCTCGCAGGCCTCATCGACGCTGAGCAGTCCACCCGACACGGCGGCGACGACTTCCGCCTTGCGCCGGACCACCCAGCGGGTGGTGGTCGCAGACGGCAGGGAGCCCAGGGTCAACGGCTCCCCCAGTGGGCCAATGACCTGTGCCGGACGGATTTTCTGATTCTCAAGCATTTCAATCAAACCTGCTTCGTGATTGCCTTGGAGGTGCGTTTAATCCCCACCCGTTGAAGATATTCTCAAGACCAGTGGTTAATGCCACGGACACCGCGCCGTTCTGACCGTTCTGCATGAGGATTGGATGTTGCTGCGGCGAAGGCTCCCGGAGTTCCGTGGGAGCCTCCTCCCCTTCCGCTTCTTCATCGTCAGTCCCACCCCTGTCTCGTTGCGCGGCACGGCGCCCCCGGAAAATGCCTTTCTCCTGCCCCACCTAGCGGTGAGGAGTGAAATTCGGGTAAAGACCCCCTGTGTCCCCAGATTTCGGCCTTTTGCGACCGCCTTCGGAGGCAAGGATCGTCGTTGCCATGTCGGGCGGCGTCGACAGCTCTGTCGTCGCCGCGCTAGCGGCACAAACCGGCGCCGAAGTCATCGGCGTGACAATGCAACTTTACGACCATGGCGAGGCGGTTCGCCGCTCCGGCGCCTGCTGCGCCGGACAGGACATCTATGACGCCAAGCAGGTCGCCGATCGTTTAGGAATCGCTCATTATGTGCTCGATTTTGAAAGCCGTTTCCGAAGCGGAGTGATCGACCGCTTCGTCGACGAATATGCGCGCGGACGGACGCCGGTGCCGTGCAGCCTGTGCAACCAAAGCGTGAAGTTCACCGACCTCATCGCCTTCGCCCGCGACCTCGGCGCCGACTGTCTTGCCACCGGCCATTACGTGCGGCGCATCGTCAGCAACGGCCGGGCCGAGCTTCACCGCGGCGCCGATCCCAGGCGCGACCAAAGCTATTTCCTTTACGGCACGACGGCCGAGCAGCTTGATGTCCTGCGCTTCCCGCTCGGCGACCTGCCCAAGAGCCAGGTGCGCGAGATCGCGCTGGAGCAGGGGCTCGCCGTCGCGTCCAAGCCCGATAGTCAGGACATCTGCTTTGTCCCCGACGGCGACTATGCCGGGCTGGTCAAGCGCATGCGGCCGGAGACCGACGTCCCTGGCGACATAGTCGACCTCGACGGACGGGTGCTCGGCCGCCACCGCGGCTTGGTCCATTTCACCGTCGGCCAGCGGCGCGGAATCGAGATTGGCGGGAGCGCCGAGCCGCTTTACGTCGTCAGGATTGAGCCCGAAGCGAGGCGGATCGTCGTCGGCCCCCGCGCCGCACTCGCGGTCGAGCGGATGCGGGTCGAGGAGTTGAGCTGGCTGGGCGAGGACCAGCGGCAGGTGTCGGTCAAGGTGCGCTCGCTGGCGCCCGCGGTCGTGGCAACCATCGAGCGCGGATGGGTGCGCTTCGCGACGCCTGAATTCGGCGTCGCGCCGGGGCAAGCGGCGGTCTTCTACGAAGGGTCGCGCGTACTTGGGGGCGGCTGGATCGCGGAAACGCGAGCGGTCGAAGTCGAGGACCGGCTCGCACTCGCCGCAAGCGCATAGAGCACGAGCCCGGCGAGCGCGAGCGCCCCCAGCGTCCACCACGCCTTGCCGTCGGCCTGCAGCGCCGCATAGCCGCACAAGGCAATGCCAATTGCGCCAGTGATCCAGTGGGCAGCGGTGAGGCGCGGCCGCTCCGGCGCCCTCGGCAACGCGGCGATGGTGGCGGCGTAGACGAACAGCCGCGCCAGCGTGCTGACCACCGCCAGCCAGATGAAGCTCCCGGTCAGCGCCAGTGCGGCCGCCGCAGCGGCCATGAACAGGATCGAGTTGGCGGGCGTGGCGAAACGCGCGCTCACTCGAGCGAACCAGCGCGGCAGGTCACCAGCTTCGCCCATCGCGTGTGTGACTCGCGGGGTCGCGGTCATGTTGGCGTGGAGATTGCCGGCCAGCGAGAAGATCGCGGCCAGCGTCAGCACCGCCGCCCCCACCGGACCGGCGATGAGCGCGCCAAGGTCGATCAGCGGCGCGTCGGTATCGGGACCGCCGTCCGGAAAAGCCGCGACGAAGGCAAACTGCACCAGGAAATAAAGCAAAGCCGTCGAGCCGATGGTGATCAGGATCGCGCGCGGCAGAGTCGCGGACGGGCGCTGGGTCTCCCCTGCCGGCACAACGACATTCTCGAAACCCACGAAGGCGTAGAAGACCAGCAGCGCGCCGGCTTCGAACTCGCTCAGCGGCGGCGGGGCGCCGGGCGCCGGCAGCGGTGCAAACATCGCGAGACCCGCCACGGCGAACAGGAGCAGCGGCAACGCCTTGAGCAAGGTGAAGCCGCCGAGCAGCGTCAGCGCCCGCTTGGTGCCAGCGACATTGGCCGCGGCAAGCGCGAATGTGACGGCCAGCAGCACCGCTGCCCGCCCGAGCCCCTCCCCCACCGCCGGCCACCAGCGGCCGAGGTAGGAGATGAGCACATTGGCGTTGGCGGCGAACGCCGCGACCCTAGCGACGTAATAAATCCAGCCGAGCTCGAAGCCGGCGGCACGGCCGAAGACGCGGCCGTAAGTCGCGGGCCCGCCGCTGTCGGGGAAAGCGGCGACGCTGCGAGCGAACGGAAGCACGATCAGCAGCGAAAGGATCGCGACCAGCGGGAACAGCCACGGCGCGAAGCTTCCGAAATCCGCCGCGAGCACCGCCGGAAGCGCGAAAATTCCGGCGCCGACGGCGCCATTGAAGGACAGGAGAATGGCTCCCGGAAGGCCGATCTTCCGTTCGAGGCGAGCCTCGCTCATAGCTGGAAGGTGCCGGTGATGACGGTCTGGCAGCGGCCACCCAGGACCACCCGGTCGCCCACGTTCCGACACTGCAGCAAACCGGACCGCGCGCTCGCCTGGAGCGCGGTGAACTCGTCCCGGCCAAGCCGCTCCGCCCAGAACGGGACCAGCGCCGCATGCGCCGATCCGGTCACCGGGTCCTCGTCGATCCCGTGATAAGCGGCAAACACCCGGCTCGCGATCGCATGGACGTTGCCGGGCGCAGTGACGATCGCCAGCCGATCGAATGCGCGCAACGCCGCAAAGTCCGGCTTCACCGCCCGCACCGCCGCCTCGTCCGCCAGCAGCACGATCGCGCTGCCGTTGCCGCCGCGGCTCAGGAACAGCGGCGCGTCGCCGAGGCCAAGCGCCGGCAGCAGGCCCGGAAGCTCGCCGGGCTCCACCGGATAAGCGGGAAGATCGAGCTGCAGCAGCTCGCCGTTGCGGGTGACCGACAGGATTCCGGACCGGGTCGCGAAGCGAACGCGCTCGCCCGCAAGCAGGACGTGCCCGGCAGCGATCGTCGCGTGGCCGCACAGATCGACCTCCGTCGTCGGCGTGAACCAGCGCAGGTCGTAATCGGCATCATCGCCATGGCTGGCGACCGTGAAA
>JACCSV010000090.1 GCA_013812805.1 Sphingomonas sp.
CCGCCCGACCTGCACCGCGCCTTTCACTCCGACCGCGCCGGGCAGGTCGAGTTGTGGCCGCCGTTCGCGCCGGACGCGGACGAGGAAAGCGACGAAGGCGAGGAGCGCTGGGTCAAGCTCAGCGCCCGGCTGTACGCCGACGAGCTCGCGGCCCGAATCCAGCGCATCCTCGAGGACGGGCCGATCCTCGCCTCCACGGGCCGCAGAGCCACCGCCGGCGACGTGCTGGTGCTGGTTCGAAGCCGCGGCGAGCTTGCCTCGCTGGTCGTCGCCCGGCTGTTCGCTCGTGGCGTGCCAGTGGCCGGGGTCGACCGCCTGCACCTCCACGAACCGCTGGCGGTCCAGGACTTGCTCGCCGCGGTTCGGTTTGTCGTCCAGCCGAACGACGACCTCAGCCTCGCCAATTTGCTGGTGTCGCCGTTGCTGGGCTGGGACCAGGACCAGTTGTTCAAGCTTGCGCACGAGCGTAAATCCTCGCTGTGGCGGCAGCTGCGCGATCGGGCGGGGGAGGGCGAGCCGTTCGCTTCGGCCCACCAGGCGTTGGCGGAGCTGCTCAGGATCGCCGACTTCATGCCGCCATCGCGGTTCCTGGAGACCATCCTCAGCGGACCGATGCAGGGGCGCCGCAAGCTCTATTCGCGGCTGGGGCTCGCGTCGCGCGACCCGATCGATGAATTGATGAACAGCGCGCTGGATTTCGAGCGCAGCGAAACCGCCTCGCTGGATCGCTTCCTGTCCTGGTTTTCGCGGGGCGAGGTCGACGTCCAGCGCGACCCTTCGGCACCGGCAAACGAGGTGCGGGTGATGACCGTGCACGGTGCCAAGGGGTTGGAAGCGCCGGTGGTTATTCTCGCCGATGCCACCGCCGACCCCAAGACCCTCGGGCGAACGCCGTTGACGCTGGACTTTCCGATTCCGGGCTTCGGGACCGCCCCGTTGCTTCGCCCCAGGAAGCAGGAGCGCTGCTACCCGTTCGAGGAGCTGATCCAGATCGAGGAGCAACGCGACCTCGAGGAGCATTGGCGGCTGCTTTACGTCGCTCTGACCAGGGCTGCGGACAGGGCGATCGTCGCCGGACTCGCTCCAAAGGGCGAGCGAGCGGAGAATTGCTGGCACCGGCGGGTCGAGCGCGCGCTGGCGGGGCTCGGGGCGGAAACTGGCGAGGACGGAGCGCTCGTTTTTCGGGGCACGGCCGGCGAGGCGAGGCCTCGCGCCGAAAAAGCGAAGATCGAGTTTGCGTCGGTGCGGTTGCCCGATTGGGCGCTGCGGCTGGCGCCTCCTGAAGCTCGGCCGCCGCGGCCGCTGGCCCCGTCGGCGCTGGCCGAAGACCGCGAGGGAGCGCCGCCGCCAAGCCCGGCGATGCGCGCCGCGGCCGAGCGCGGCACGTTGATCCATGCGCTGCTGGAACGCCTCCCGCCGCTCCTGCCTGAGCGACGCCGCGAAGCTGCCCTGCGCTGGCTTGAGCGCTCGGCGGGGGTCGATGACCCGCATTCGCGCGAGGAGATCGCCGACCTCGTCTGTGGCCTGCTCGGCGATGACCGCTTTGCCGGCCTGTACGGGCCGAGTTCGCTGGCGGAAGCGCCGATCGCAGCCACGCTTCCGGACGGCCGGGTGATCGCCGGCACCTGCGACCGGCTGCTAGTCGAGGACAGGCGCGTGCTGGTGGTCGACTACAAGACCGGACGAGCGCCTCGGGCGGAGGTCGAAATTCCGCCCTCGCACCGCCAGCAAATGCGCGCCTACGTCGAAGCCCTCTCGGTGATTTTCCCCGGCCGCCGCATCGAGGCGGCCTTGCTCTACACCAGCAGCGCGACGCTGTTCGAAGTTGCGGGTTGAGAGCGCTGCTTCAGGCCCCCATATCGCGCCCAGCCCACAAGGAGAGTTTCAATGGCCACCAAGACCGTCACCGACCAGAATTTCGCCACCGACGTGCTCGGCGCATCGGAGCCGGTGCTGGTCGATTTCTGGGCGGAATGGTGCGGGCCGTGCCGGATGATCGCTCCGGCCCTGGAGGAAATCTCCAACGAGCTCGGTGAAAAGCTGACCGTCGCCAAGCTCAACATCGACGAGAACCCGGACACGCCGGCCCGCTATGGCGTTCGCGGGATTCCAACGATGCTGCTGTTCAAGGGCGGGCAGCCGGTCGCGCAAAAGGTCGGCGCCGCCCCGCGCAGCCAGATCCAGCAGTGGATCGAGGGCAACATCTAGGCCGGAGGCTCGGTCCCTTCGAGCCCGCGGGTGTTGGGGCGAAACTTGTCGTGGCGCGGGAGCGCGTCCGACGGATTGAACCAGTCCAGCTTTGCCGACCAGAAGATGTGATAGCCCGGCGCGATCGTCCCGGGCTCGTCGAGCGTTGCGACGCTGAAGTCTACGGTCTCCGGCTGATGGTCGACCTTCATCAGGAACGGCGTTCCGCACTCGCCGCAGAAGTCGCGGTGGCCAAAGCTGGACGATACGACGGAGCGCACCTTGTCTCCGCCCTGTGTCCATATGAGGTCATCGTTGGGCACGCTTGCGAACACCATCGCCGGTGAGCCGCTGCTCAGCTGGCAGCTGCGGCAATGGCACCACCCGCAGTCGAACGGGGCCGACTGGAGTTCATAGCGAACTGCTCCACACATGCACCCGCCCGTCAGGCCCATCTTGCCTCTCCTTCAATTGACTAGCGCTAGGGCGCTCCCTACATCGCCAGCGCAGCTTTCCGCGACCGTCACGAGAGCTTTTCGCCCTTCCCTGGACGCGCGGCATTTAAGGGTATTTCATGTTCGCCGCACTGGCCAAGAACGTCTTTGGATCGTCGAACGACCGCTATGTGCGTGGCCTCGGCAAACATGTCGAAGCGGTCAATGCGCTGGAGCGCTCGACCGAAGCGCTCAACGATGAGGAGCTTCGCGGCCGCACCGAAGTCCTGAGACAGCGGATCGTCGCCGGCGAGACCCTCGACGATCTCCTCCCCGAAGCCTTCGCGACGGTTCGCGAGGCAGCCAAGCGGACGCTCGGCCAGCGGCATTATGACGTCCAGCTGATCGGCGGCATCGTCCTCCACCGCGGCGAGATCGCCGAGATGAAGACCGGCGAGGGCAAGACCCTCGTCGCGACGCTTGCGGTGTATCTCAATGCGCTGAGCGGCAAGGGCGTCCACGTTGTCACCGTCAACGATTACCTCGCCCGCCGCGACGCCGGCTGGATGGGCCAGATCTACCAGTTTTTGGGGATGAGCGTCGGCGTCATCGTTCCCAACCTCACTGACGAGCAGCGTCGAGCCGCTTATGCTGCCGACATCACCTACGGCACGAACAACGAATTCGGCTTCGATTATCTGCGCGACAATATGAAATATTCGCGCGAGGCGATGGTCCAGCGGCCCTTCAATTTCGCCATCGTCGACGAGGTCGACTCCATCCTGATCGACGAGGCGCGGACTCCGCTGATCATCTCCGGGCCGACCGACGACAAGTCGGAGCTGTACATGTCGGCCGACGCGATCGTGAAGACGCTGACCGCCGAAGATTATGAAAAGGACGAAAAGCAGCGCTCGGTCGTCCTCACCGAGGATGGCACTGAGAAGGCCGAGCGGATGCTCGAGGAAGCCGGGCTGATCGAGGGCCGCAACCTTTACGACATCACCAACACGCAGGTGGTCCACCACCTCAACCAGTCGCTTAAAGCCAATGTGATGTTCAAGAAGGACATCGATTATATCGTCAAGGACGGCAAGGTCGTCATCATCGACGAGTTTACCGGCCGGATGATGGACGGGCGGCGCTGGTCGGACGGGCTTCACCAGGCGGTCGAGGCAAAAGAAGACGTGTTCATCGAGCCTGAGAACCAGACGCTCGCCTCGATAACCTTCCAGAATTATTTCCGGATGTATCCGAAGCTGTCGGGGATGACCGGAACGGCGATGACCGAGGCCCCCGAATTCTTCGACATCTACAAGATGAACGTGGTGTCGATCCCGACCAACGTCGCGGTCACGCGGATCGACGAAGACGACGAGTTCTACAAGAACATCACCGACAAGTTTGCCGCCATCGCTAAGTCGATTAAGACCAAGCAGGAGATCGGGCAGCCGGTCCTCGTCGGCACCGTTTCCATCGAAAAGTCGGAGATGCTGTCCGAATTCCTCGACCGCGAGGGCATCACCCATTCGGTCCTCAATGCCCGCTTCCACGAGCGCGAGGCACATATCGTCGCCCAGGCGGGACGGCTTCGCGCCGTCACCATCGCCACCAACATGGCCGGCCGCGGAACCGACATCCAGCTGGGCGGCAACGTCGACTTCCGCATCGATGACGAGCTTGCCGGCACCCCCGAGGGGCCCGAACGGGATGATGCGATCGCCAAGATCAAGGCCGAAGTCGCCGAGGAAAAGGCGCTCGTGCTCGAAGCCGGTGGCCTGTTCGTGCTCGGCACCGAGCGCCATGAGAGCCGCCGTATCGACAACCAGCTGCGCGGCCGCTCGGGGCGCCAGGGCGACCCTGGCCTGTCGCGCTTCTACTTGAGCCTCGACGATGATCTGCTGCGCATCTTTGGCCCGCAGACGATGTTCGCAAAGCTGATGAACAAGAACCTCGCCGATGGCGAGGCAATCGTCAGCCCGTGGATCTCCAAGGCGATCGAGACCGCGCAGAAGAAGGTCGAGGCGCGCAATTACGACGTGCGCAAGCAGGTCGTCGAGTTCGACGACGTGATGAACGACCAGCGCAAGGTGATATACGAGCAGCGCGCCGACATCATGGACAGCGAAAGCGTCGGCGATGCGATCGCCGAGATGCGGTCCGACACGTTGGCGTCGATCGTCATGGCGAGCTGCCCGCCCGGGACCTACCCCGAGCAATGGGACGTCGCGGCCCTTAAGGAAAGCGTCGACGCGATCTTCGGGCTGCAGCCGCCGATCGAGGCATGGCTGGAGGAAGAAGAGGTCGAGCAGGAGCTGGTCATCGATCGCTTGCAGAAGCTGTCCGATGACCTGCTCGAGGAGAAGCTCACGGACGTCGATACCGATCGCTGGGCCGAGGTCGAAAAGAGCATCCTCATCCAGACGCTGGATCATTCGTGGAAGGAGCATCTGGCGACTCTCGACGCGCTTCGCCAGGTCATCCACCTCCGCAGCTACGCCCAGAAGAAGCCGATCGACGAATATAAGCAGGAAGCGTTCGTCCTGTTCGAGCGGCTGCTGATCTCGATCCGCGAAGAAGTCACTCGCGTAATCATGCGCTCGAACGTGCAGGTCGAGGAGCCGGCGCCGCCACAGCTTCCCGATTTCATCACCCAGCACATCGACCCGTTCTCGGGCGACGACGACACCGCCGACATCGACCCGACGACCGGTGCAATCCTGTCCAACCTGCCGCCGCTGGCCATGCCTCGCGGGACGACGACCGCGGGTGGGGTCGACACCGCGGTGCCGGCGGTTAGCCGCAATGCGCCGTGCCCGTGCGGATCGGGCAAGAAGTACAAGCATTGCCACGGCCAGCTGGCCTAGCCGCACCGGCCGCGGTCGAGCCCGCACCGGTCGACCGAACCGCAGTCCGGATTGCGTATCGCCCCGATGAAGCGGCGGTCGTCGACGAGCGCCTGGCGCAGGCGCGGCTCGACCCGGCGCAGCTGAAGCAGGCGAGCGGGATCGCCCGGGCGCTGGTCAAAGGCGTTCGTTCGCATAAGCCCGCCGGCCTCGATGCGTTCATGAACGCCTACGACCTTGGCAGCGAGGAAGGCGTCGCGCTGATGTGCCTGGCCGAAGCGCTGCTCCGAATTCCCGACGCCCATACCGCCGACGAGCTGATCGCCGACAAGCTGGCGGGGCCGGACTGGGCGGACAAGCTCGGCGATTCCGGCTCTGCCTTCGTCAACGCCGCGACTTTCTCACTGCTTCTCACCGGCAAGGTGCTGGAAGGCGCCCAGGATCGCTCCGACACCTGGCGCGCGGCGCTTGGGCGCGCCGTGGGCCGCCTCGGCGAACCTGTCGTGCGCACCGCGGTCAATCAGGCGATGCGGATCCTCGGGCGTCAGTTCGTCTTCGGCCGAAATATCGACGAGGCGCTGCGCCGCGCTCAGCCCGAACGCCGCGACGGCCTAACCCACAGCTTCGACATGCTGGGCGAGGCGGCGCGGACCTTCGCCGACGCCGAGCGCTATGCCGAGGCCTATTCGCAGGCCCTCGACCCCATCGGCACGGAAGCGGAAGGCGGGTTCGCCCGCTCGCCGGGCATTTCGGTCAAGCTGTCGGCGCTTCACCCGCGCTACGAGTGGAGCCATGTCGAAGAGGCCAAAGCGTACATCCTGCCGGTGCTTCGGAAGCTTGCCGCCAAGGCCAGTGCGGCCGACGTCCACTTCACCATCGATGCCGAGGAAGCCGACCGGCTCGAGCTGCAGATGAACGTCCTCGAAGCACTAGTCGCCGACGATGCCTTGTTCGCCAACGGCTGGGGCGGGCTGGGCCTCGCCATCCAGGCTTACCAGAAGCGCGCCGAGCCTTTGTGCCGCTGGGTGGCGGACCTCGCGCGGGCGCATGGCCGGCAGCTGATGGTCCGCCTGGTCAAGGGCGCTTACTGGGACACCGAGATCAAGGCGGCGCAGGTCGCCGGGCTCCCCGACTATCCGGTGTTCACCCGCAAGCTCGGCACCGACGTGTCCTACCTCGCCTGTGCCAAGACACTGCTGGCTGCGAGCGACGTCATCTACCCCGCGTTCGCCACCCACAACGCCAACACCATCGGCTCGGTGAAAGCGCTGGCCAAGGGTGCGCCGCTCGAATTCCAGCGGCTGCACGGCATGGGCGAGGCGCAATATGAGGAGCTCGCCAAGCTCGAGCGCGCCGTCGGCGAGACGCCGACACCGGTGCGGATCTACGCGCCGGTCGGAAGCCACAAGGAGCTGCTCGCTTATCTGGTGCGGCGGTTGCTCGAGAACGGCGCGAATTCCAGCTTCGTCAATCGCATCGCCGACGAACATGTCTCGCTCGACGAACTGGTTCGCGATCCGGTCGCCGAGCTTGCGGCGCTGCAGCCCAGGCGCAACCCCGCGATCGTGCTGCCGCGCGAGATTTTCGGCCCTGAACGGCACAACAGTGCCGGCGTCGATCTGTCCGACCCGCTGGTTCGCGAGCCTTTGATCGAACGGCTGGAGGGGCTTGCAAGCCGCAGTTGGTCGGCTTCTCCCACAAACGGGGGACGCGGGCAGGGAAGGCCGGTCACTTCACCGCACGACCGGCGGATCGAGGTCGGCACCGTTGTCGATGCCAGTCCCGAGGATGTCGAGGCGATGGTCAGCGCCGCTGCGGCCGCGCAACCACGCTGGGACACGCTCGGCGGTGAGGAAAGGGCGCGCTTGCTGGACAGCACTGCGGACCTGTTCGAGGATAATCGCGAAGCCCTTTTCTCCTTGTGCATCCGCGAGGGGGGCAAGACCCTGCCCGATGCCGTGCTGGAGGTGCGCGAGGCAGTGGACTTTCTGCGCTATTATGCGTCTGAGGCGTGCCGCCAGTTCACTGCGCCCCTGCCGCTGCCCGGACCGACCGGCGAACAGAACGAGCTGCGACTGCACGGCCGCGGCGTCTTCGCCTGCATCTCTCCGTGGAATTTCCCGCTGGCGATCTTCACTGGGCCCGTCGCTGCAGCGCTTGCCGCCGGCAACAGTGCCATCGCTAAGCCCGCCGAGCAGACGCCGCTGATCGGAGCGCTGGCCGTCGAACTGTTCCATCAGGCGGGCGTGCCGCGCGATGTCGTGCAGCTGGCGCCCGGCGACGGCCGCGTTGGCGGGGCGCTTACCGCTCACCCGAAGCTCGCCGGCGTTGCCTTTACCGGTTCGACCGAGACCGCGCGACTGATCAACAAGACGCTGGCCAACCGCGACGGTCCGTTCATCCCGTTCATCGCCGAGACCGGCGGCCAGAATGCGATGATCGTCGATTCATCGGCGCTTCCCGAACAGGTGACGCGCGACGTCGTCGCGTCAGCCTTCCAGAGTGCCGGCCAGCGCTGCTCGGCGCTTCGCGTGCTGTTGGTTCAGGAGGAGGTGGCCGACGGCATGGTCGAAATGATCGCCGGGGCAATGCAGGCGCTCAAGGTCGGCGATCCGCGGGACCTCGCCACCGATGTCGGCCCGGTGATCGATGAGGACGCCAAGGCCGCGCTCGACGCGCACCTCGACTGGCTCGAGAAGAACGCCAGGCGAATTCACCGGCTGACGCTCTCGAACGAGACCGCCAACGGCAGCTTCGTTGCTCCTGCGATGTATGAGATTGATAAGCTAAGCGCTTTGAACCGTGAGAATTTCGGCCCGATCCTGCACGTCATCCGCTTCGCCGCGGACAAGCTCGACGCCGTTGTCGTTGACATCAACGCCACCGGCTATGGCCTGACGCTCGGCCTGCAGAGCCGCATCGACACCACCCGCGAATTCATCGAGCAGCGCGCCCGGGTCGGCAATTTCTACGTCAACCGCAACCAGATAGGCGCGGTGGTCGAAAGCCAGCCGTTCGGCGGCGAGGGATTGTCCGGCACCGGCCCCAAGGCTGGCGGCCCCCACTATGTCGCGCGCTTCGCAACCGAGCGAGTCACCTGCATCGACACCACTGCCGCCGGCGGCAACGCGTCGCTGATGGCGGCGATCGAAGGTTGAAGCCGTCGGTGTATCCGAAACCGACGGCCGGGCGTTAGCTTGGGTGATGGACGATCTAGGCGACTTCACTAGCTTCTCTTTCGCGGCGTCCGGCAGCGAGCGCCCCGTTTATCGCAAGGGTGACGGGCCGGCGGTCATCGTCATGCACGAGGTCCCGGGAATTTCGGCCGAGGTGGCGCGTTTCGCGCGCGAGGTCTCGGCAGCGGGCTTCACCGTGTTCATGCCGCACCTTTTCGGCGTGCTTGGGAAGAAGAGCAACGAACTGAGCCGCATTCGCGAGCTGGCGAAGCTGTGCATCAGCCGCGAATGGCACGTGCTTGCCGAAAACCGCGCGAGCCCAATTGCCGATTGGTTGCGCGCGTTGGCGCGCCGCGTTCACGAGGAGATCGGCGGCAAGGGCGTCGGCGCGGTCGGCATGTGCGTCACCGGCAACTTCACGCTGACGCTGACCCTCGAGCAGGCGGTGATTGCTCCGGTAATGGCCCATCCCTCCTTCCCGCTGCCGATCACCCGCCGCAAGGCCGCTGCGCTCCACGTTACGCCGGCGACGTTGGACAATGCGCGGCGGCGCATCCGTGATGAAGGGTTGAGCGTCCTTGGGGTTCGTTTCACTGGCGATGTACTGTTCTGCCGGGCCGCACGCTTCGAGACTCTGCGGCGCGAGCTTGGCCCAGGCTTCGAGGCGATCGAGGTACCCGGCCGGTCCTCCAAGCTGCACGCCGAGCCGCCACACAGCGTGCTCACCGTCGGGCTAGTCGACAAAAAAGGCGAGCCGACGCGCGAAGCGGTCGACCGCGTCATTGGCTTCCTGCGTGAGCGCCTGTGCTGATTTAAATGGAGAGATGGCTCCCCGGGCCTGATTCGAACAGGCGACCATTCGATTAACAGTCGAACGCTCTACCGCTGAGCTACCGGGGAATGCCGTCTTCGGGCGAGGCGGCTAAATAGCGAAACACCCCCTAAAGACAAGGGCGTTTACGGGATCGCGACGAGTGCTTGCGCAAGATCGGCGATGAGGTCCTCGGGGTCCTCGAGCCCGATGTGCAGGCGCACCAGCGCTCCACCCGACGAGGTGGATACGGATCGCACGGGAACCGCGGGGACGGCCAAGCTCTCGAACCCGCCCCAGCTGTAGCCGATGCCGAACAGTTCGAGGCGATCGACCAATGCGTCGCGCTCCGCTTTGCTGTGACCGTCCAAGGCAAAGGCGAACACCCCGGATGAGCCGGTGAAGTCGCGTCGCCAATATTCGTGGCCCGGGCAATCGAGGAAAGCGGGGTGGAGGACGCGGGCAACCTGCGGCTGCGCCTTGAGCCACTCAGCGACTTGGAGACCGCTTTGCTCGTGCTGGCGGAGACGTACACCGAGCGTCCTGAGTCCGCGCGAGGCTAGCCAGGCATCGTCGGGGCTGACCGCATGGCCGAGGTCGAAGGTGGTACGCTGCAGCCGCTCGTACCATGAAGCGTTCGCACTCACCGCGCC
>JACCSV010000096.1 GCA_013812805.1 Sphingomonas sp.
TGCAGGTCGTTGACCATCCGCCGCTCTTGCTGGACCTTGCCGGCGAAATCCCAACTGGCATTGCGGTTGGTGTTGACGAACGGCTCGAGCGCTACCCCGAACTTGCGCGCGTAGCCGAGGATCACCCGGTGAGTGGACGGGATCCGCGCGGCGCCGGCGTTGAAGTACAGCCCCTTGTCGAATTCGGCGCGCTGGTTGGGCCGCCCGAACTGCTGGATCACATCGCCGCCGCGAACCGTCCAGACACGGCCGCCGACGCGGCTTTGCGCTTCGAGGACCGTAACGCCGAAGCCGGCGCGGTGAAGCTCATAGGCGGAGACCAGCCCGGCGATGCCGGCGCCGAGGATGATCACCGACTTGCCGGTGCCGCTACCGGGCGCGAGTGCAAAGTCTTCGGCACCCGGCGGGGTCGGCTGGGCCAGCCCCATCGCCTCCATCGCCATGTAGGCGGCCCCCGCGCCGCCAGCCGCGCCGATCCTGTGCAGCAGGCTGCGACGAGTCAGTGCCATACAATGTCCCCCATAGCTGGCTGAGTGCGGCTACTTCCCCTGTTTGGCCGCGGTAACTTCGATCTCGACGAGCCACCCCGGATCGACCAGGCCGGCGACTTCCATCGTCGAGCGTGCCGGCTTGTTGGGCTGGCTCATCGGGTAGCGCTCCAGATAAGCCTTCATCATGCCGCGAAAATCCATCGCCTCCGCACCCGGCGGAGCAACCAGGAATACGCGCATCATCACCACGTTGCGCAGGTCCATCCCGTGCGCTCTCAGCTCGCGCTCGATCTTGCCCAGGACGGAGCGGGTCTGAGCCTCGGTATCGCCGTAGCGCTCGACCGATCCCGGCGCCGCTTCCTTGTTCACGGCGTCAGGAACGGTACCGCTGACGTAAACCACGTCGCGTCCTTCCGGCACCAGTATCGACGTCGCGATCGGCGAACCCTGTCCGAGCATCACCATCTGTGTCGACTGCGTTGCCTGGGCTGCGGCCGAACTGGCCATGACGACCGCCGCCCCGCCCGCAAATAGCCAATGAATCCGCATCGCGACTCGACTCCCCCTGTCCCGTTCGCGGCAGATTGACAGCCAATTGCGCCGCGCGCCTCAAAAAACATGCGCAGTCCCGCATCGGCCCGCGCCGTTGAGCGTTGAGCCACCAATACAATCCACATCGGGAGAATGTGCATGACCAGCGACGCCCAGATTTCGACGCTCAATACACTGACCACGACACTGATCGACAGCATCAACGGCTTCGAAGACGCCGCCACCAACAGCGAGAATACGCGCTTCCAGCAGCTGTTCCGCGAGCATTCCAGCGACCGCCGCAAGGTCGTCGAGGAGCTTCGCGCCGAAGTCCGCCGCCTGGGCGGGGAGCCGAGCGACGATCAGTCGTTCCTCGGCCAGACGCACCAGCGCTTCCTCGACCTAAAGGCCGCGATCACCGGCCGCGACGACAAAGCGATCGTCAACGAGGTCGAGCGCGGCGAGGATTATCTTAAGGAGAAGTTCGAGGCGGCGCTCAACAGTCAGGACCTGACCGGCGACAGCCGCGCGGTCGTGGAACGCGCTTACCAGTCGGTGCGCGAAGGGCACGACCGGATGAGCCAGCTCAAGCACGGCATGGAGACCTGAGGATTTGGTTTTCGGAGGGGGCTTGGCCCCCTCCTCTTCCTCATGCCACCGCTTCAACGTCGAGCGTGACCGTGAAGATCATCGAGGCGGAGCGGTCTGCTTCGCCCTCGCCATGCGGCACTGCGTAGGTTCCCTCTGCAAAGCCGCACACTACTTCCTTCGGCTGCGGCACGCCTTGGGCGTCGACAATCTCGCAACCGGACAGGGTACCGTCGGGCGCAATCGTGAGCTTTAGCAGATGTCGGGAGATCAGCGACCTTCGGTTCAGTTTGGCGAGTTCGCTAGGGCTCACTTCCCTGGCGACAAGGCGGGCCTCGAGGACGAGCTTTGCCCGGGCTGCCGGAAGAGCGCTCGCTGGAGCTAGCGCCAGCAAGTCCGCCGCTTCGGTGAGACAGTCTTCAGGATCACCCGCAAGTGCGCCTTCAAACTCGCGACGGCATGACACGACGCCGGCCGCCGGCGCTAGGGTAATCGTCGTGCGATCGATCCAATCGGCAAGCGGCAATATTGGGTCTTCGAGTTTCCAATAGACGGAGCGCCGGTCGACGGACGCGACGGCCGTCCCGGCATTATCGACAGCCGGTTCATACCGTGCTCGTGCGCTGACCAGGGTGCACGTCGCTTGGTCGAGAGCCGCCGAACCGGACGAGGTATCGACCGCGCAGCTGCGAACCTTTCCCTGCCGGTCGACCGCAACCTTGACGATCACCCTCCCTTGGTGGTCGTCGTCGATAGCCTCCTTAGGGTAGTCGTCCTCCGTCACCAGCGCATTTGGATTAAGCAGCCGCGGCCCGGCATCGGCAGCGTTGGCGAAGCGCAGGTAGTGGCGTCCGTAAAATGCGATAGTGGCAGGCTTTGCTTGCCCACCAATAGCAACAGGCCCGAACCTCGGCGGCGCCAAACTGCATGCGTCGGATTGAGGTACCGCCAGCACCACCTCGCACCCAATCACCTTCCCTGTCGCGTCGAGCGAAACGCGCAAACGGTGCTCGGTCAGCAGACGCTCACCGGGCCGCAGCGCCCGGGGCGGCTTCAGCCGGCCTTCCTCAACGACGATCATGTTCTCGCTAATCGCTGCGGCACGGCCGCCGGCAACCAGTGGCAGCATGTGTTCAGGAGCCCTCGTGGGCCCCCCGGGCGGGCAGGGCCGGGTCTGCGTCTCGTCGCCGGGCAGACGCGTCTGAAGCTGGCAGCTCTCCACTTCGCCGGAATCGGTGAAGCGGATTGTCATCTCTGTCGCCGAGTCGGTGACGAAGCCGAGGCCTCCGGCTAACCTCCACGTGATTTTCTGGCGAAACTCGCCTGCAATACCCGTGCCCTGCTCGTCCCGCGCGGGCTTAAACCGGCCACGTGTCGACAAAAGCTCGCAGGTGCGCGCGTCGAGGGCCGTTGACCTCGACGATTTTTCGATGGTGCAGGAAGCAGGCGTACCGTCCGCATCAACGCGCACCAATGCGGTCACGGCGCCCTGCTCGTTGTTTGACACTGCAGCCGCAGGATAGTCGCTGGCCAGAACAAGCTTGGATCCTTGGACCAGGTCTGGGGACTCGATGTCGACGGCGCTAGGTCCAGCGCTGCCGATACCCCACCGAACCGAGCGCTGATCCTTGGCTATGGTCGGTTTTCCGACGGCGTCTTGCGCAGGTGTGTATCGGGCGCGTCCGCGATACAGTTCGCAAGCCGCGCGATCGAGCAAAGCATGGCCGGACGAGCTTTGGACCGTACAGCCAGTCACACGCCCGCGCTGGTCAATCTCGAGCTCGAAGGCGACCTGCCCCTGCTGCTTTGAACGTAGCGCCTGCTCCGGATAATCGGCGGGCTTGACTACGTCGGAGGTCCCCAGCAACTGCGCATCGGCCGAGCGGTCTTCAGGCGCTTTCGCCGGCT
Organism: Sphingomonas sp.; assembly: GCA_013812805.1. Classification (GTDB taxonomy): domain Bacteria; phylum Pseudomonadota; class Alphaproteobacteria; order Sphingomonadales; family Sphingomonadaceae; genus Sphingomicrobium. Next base: position 3,519 of record JACCSV010000096.1, read on the forward strand.
GCGAAAGCAGCGCCCCGGGCGTGGTTAGCAGCCCAATCCAGACAAGCACGCGCTTCATTGAAATCGACTTTCGTTCGACGGCAACGGCCCGATCAGCTCGGCTCAATCGGCAGCAGCCACATTGCAGCGATCAGCGAGGCAGCCCCGATGTTGGCAACGATCATCATCAGCCGCAACCGGCTGTGGTTGAACGCCTTGACCTGGTGCGGACTGAGGCGGCTGAGCACCTGGCAGGCGCGCCGCTCGGCAGCGATGAACAGGAACATGCCGAGGATCACGAACAAGGTCGCGATCGCTCTGGGCACCCAGGAAGGCTCCATGCGCAAGAACAGCGCCTGGAAGCCAAGCCCGATGGCGACCGCGGCGAAACCGGTGCGGAACCAGCCGGCGAAGGTCCGCTCGTTGGCCAACACGGTGCGGTCCTCGGCGAGGTCGGTGCGCTCGTGCGCAAGTGTTTGCTTGGGATGGTCGTCCTCGTCGCTCATGACAGTTCCCCCACACGATTGCGTTGCGGCCGGTTGCCTGATTCGCCGCCGCCGCCATCGCCAATTGGTCCCGGGTGCTCCGAACGCTGCCCGAGCCGACGAACGTCATGCAGCAGATCCAGCGCTTGGTCGGACTTCTCGATGACGCTGAAGCTTCCGTCTGTTTCCAGCACTACAGCTCCAATCTGATCCAGCCGCCCATGCCCCTCCTTGCGGATGGCCTCGGCGATCTCGTCGAGTGTGACACGCTCCTGGTGAAGCGCTTCCCGGAACAGCATGCCCTCCTCGACGAGTAACGTCGGGCGCGACCGGACGATGTCGCGGAAGACTTTCGACGCCATGGATAGCTTGGTCACGGCATATTGCAGCAGCGCCAGCATGCCGAGGACGATCGCTCCGCGAAGCAGGCCGATGTCCGGGCTGATCATGATCGTCGCTAGGGCCGAGCCAAATGCGACGGTGATTGCGAAATCAAAGGCATTGAGCTTCGACAGCGACCTTTTGCCGCTAAGTCGAAGGACGAAAACCAGCCAGAGGTAAGCGCCGAGGGCCACCGCGGGCACCATCGCGTAGTCAAGCCACAAGGATGTCATAGTTCATCAACGCGGCATCGTTGCACTTTCTCCGTAGCTGGTCACACCGCTACGAGTTCACGTTCCTCGACCGACCGGGCGATTTCCGGGAGCAGCCATTCGCGGAAGCGCTTGATCTTGGGCACCATGCGCCGCTCCGGCGGGAACACCAGCCAGTAGGACCAGGCGCGGCTCGACAGGCGGTCGGGGAACGGGATCGTCAGCCGGCCGGCGGCGACGTCGCCTGCCCACAGCAGTGGGGTCAACAGCGCGAACCCCTGCCCGCCCATCGCCGCATGGCCTTCGTTGGCCTGGCTGTCGAGCCGAACGCCAGGGCGCCTCAGCACCCGCTCGTCGGCGCTCACGCCGTTGTCGGTGAACCACTGCTGCCACCATTCGTCGCTGGCATTGATCCGCTGCAGGTCGGGAAGGTCCGCGGGCTCGAGTGGCCGGCCAAGCTTGCGCTCGGCTTCCTCGATGCATTCAGTGCTGGCCATCGGCGTGAAGCTGGCGCGGAACAAGCGGTGACATTCCAGCCCCTCCCACTCGCCGCTGCCGCCGCGGATGCCGACATCGGCGTCGCCGGCGCGCAGGTCGACCAGCTCGTTGCCGGTTAGCAACCGAACGGCAAGGTCCGGGTGCTGCATCTGGAACTGGCCGACACGCCAGGCGAGCCAAGTGTTGCCGAAAGTCGTCGTGGTAGTGATGGTCAGCAGCGATTCGTCTTCGGCTTCGTACGTTGAAAAGGCCGCTTCGATCGCGTCGAACGCCTGGCTTAGGCTGGGCAGCAGGCGGGCACCGAGCGGGGTAAGCCGAGCCCGTCCGCGCTCGCGCACGAACAGGGCCGCGCCGACTCGCTCTTCCAGCGCTTTGACCTGATAGGAGACCGCCGCCTGGGTCATCCCCAGCTCGGCCGCTGCGGCGGTGAAATTCTCGTTACGCGCGGCCGCCTCGAACGCCCGGATTGCGGTCAGAGGCGGCAGCTTGCGCATTTGCGCGTCTATAAATCCAGCTTATCGATTCTGTCGAGCGTTTGATTGGCGAAACGAGTAGCGGGCGCCTAATTCACACTCACCGCCGGCGGTCGGCCTGCCCTCCCCAGCCTCCAAGCCGCCGGCGGCAAATGACAAAACAGGAGCCACGCCATGACTTATGGGCTCGATACACGCTTGCCCGACGAAAACATCATTGCCGAAGTGGCTCTCCGGGCCAGCTTCGCGGCCTGGCGCAAGCTCGACGAGCAGTCGCGGCTGCGGCTGGTGGAGCGCGAGCTCAAGCCCGCCAACGACCTCATCGACGGCTACCCGCTCGCACTTTGAGAGACGAGGAAAGGATGAGAACCATGATCGACGAAATCTTCGACCGGCAGTACCAGTCCGGACGCAACGAGCTCCACGACGGCATCGACCGCCTCGTGACTCGAATCGGCAGCGGCATGGCCGATACCTTCAGGACGATCCACCGCGTGCAGTTCGACGCGCCGTGGGCGAAAAGGAAGCGCCCCGGGCTCGCCTGACGAGCACCAAAGCCATTGCATCGCGACAGCTCGATTGCCGATGAGGAGCGGCTCGCTTATAGCCCGCCGCTCCTCGAACCTGCTGGAGAGACGCGCAATCCATGGCTCGCCGCCGCCAAATCTATGAAGGCAAGGCCAAGATCCTCTACGAGGGTCCCGAGCCGGGCACTTTAATCCAGTATTTCAAGGACGATGCGACCGCGTTCAACGCCCAGAAGCGCGGCACGATCAGCGGCAAGGGCGTGCTCAACAATCGCATCTCCGAGCATATCTTCACCGCGCTGGGTGCGATCGGCGTGCCGACCCATTTCATCCGCCGGCTCAACATGCGCGAGCAATTGATCCGCCAGGTCGAGATCATCCCGATCGAAGTGGTGATCCGCAATGTCGCGGCGGGCTCGCTGTCCAAGCGCCTCGGGATCGAGGAAGGCACGCAGCTGCCGCGCACCATCATCGAATATTATTACAAGGACGACGCGCTGGGCGACCCGCTCATCGCCGACGAGCATATCGCCTGCTTCGGCTGGGCGACTCAGGAAGAGATGAACGACATCGCCGATATGGCGATCCGCGTGAACGACTTCATGTGCGGCATGTTCGCGGCGATCGGAATCCGGCTGGTCGACTTCAAGCTGGAGTTCGGCCGGGTCTGGGACGGCGATTATGCGCGGGTGATCCTCGCCGACGAGATCAGCCCCGACGGCTGCCGGCTGTGGGACCTCAAGTCGAACGAAAAGCTCGACAAAGACCGCTTTCGCCTCGACCTCGGCAACGTCGCCGAAGCCTATCAGGAAATTGCCCGCCGCCTCGGCCTGATGCCGGAAGGCGAGGAAGCGAACTCGGTGCTCGACTTCGACAGCCACCGGAAGAAGCGCGGGCGGTAGCGCCCCCGTCATTGCGAGCGTAGCGAAGCAATCCAGGCTAGGCGCGACTGGATTGCTTCGTCGCTGCACTCCTCGCAATGACAGCCACGATGACCGTCCCCCGCGCCCGCGTCGTGACCCTCAATGCTGCGCTTGGGTCGCTCGACTATCGCGTGCCCACCGGCATGACCCTTCAGCCGGGCTCGGTGGTCGTCGCTCCGCTGGGGCCGCGGCAGCTGATCGGCGTCGCGTGGGATCCCGAGCGGCTGCCCGCCAAAGAGGTCGGTGACAACCGGCTTCGACCGCTCATCGCGGCGCTCGACGTCCCGCCGATCCCGGCGCCGCTGCGGCGGCTGTGCGAATGGACCGCGGATTATTATCTGAGCCCGCTGGCGGCGGTGCTGCGGATGGTACTGCCCTCCTCCGCCGCCCTCGACGGACCGCGGCAGCTGATCGAATATGCGCCGACCGGGCAGCCTCCCGAGCGGCTCACGCCCCAACGCGAGAAAGCCCTCACGGCGATTGCGGGACGCCAGGGGACGGTGCGCGAACTCGCGTCCGCTGCCGGCGTCAGCGACGCGGTGATGCGCGGCCTGGTCCACGCCGGGGCGCTCGGGCGGGTGCTGGTCGACGCCGACCGGCCGCTCCCCCAGCCCCATCCGGACCACGCTCCGCCTGACCTCACCGGCGAACAGCGCGAGGCCGCCACAAGCCTCGCCCGAGGCGTCGGCAAGGGCTTCGACCCGGTGTTGCTCGACGGAGTCACCGGCTCGGGCAAGACCGAAGTCTATTTCGAGGCCGTCGCCGAGGCGCTTCGCCAGCACCGGCAAGTGCTCGTCCTGCTGCCGGAAATCGCGCTCACAGAGCCGTTCCTGAAGCGCTTCGAGGCTCGCTTCGGATGCGCGCCGGTCGCCTGGCATTCCGACCTCCGCTCATCGCAGCGCCGCCGCGCCTGGCGGGGGATCGCGCATGGGGAGGCGAAGGTAGTGGTCGGCGCCCGCTCGGCGCTGTTCCTCCCCTACCCCGAGCTCGGCCTGATCGTCGTCGACGAAGCGCACGAGCCAAGCTTCAAGCAGGAGGATGGCGTCCACTACCACGCCCGCGACGTCGCCGTGATGCGGGCGATGTTCGAGGATATCCCGATCGTGCTCTCGTCCGCCACCCCCGCGATCGAAAGCCGGCATATGGTCGAGGTCGGCCGCTACCGCGAAGTCACCTTGGCCCATCGCTTCGCCGGAGCGTCGATGCCCGAAATGCGCGCCATCGACTTGACCAGGGACCCGCCGCCCCGCGGCCGCTGGCTCGCGCCGAGCCTCGTCGCCGAGATCGAAACCAACCTTGAACGCGGCGAGCAGAGCCTGCTGTTCCTCAACCGGCGCGGCTTTGCGCCGCTGACGCTATGCCGCCACTGCGGCCACCGCTTCCAGTGCCCCAATTGCACCGCCTGGATGGTCGAGCACCGGCTGATGCACCGCCTTGCCTGCCATCATTGCGGCCATGTGATGCCGCCGCCGAGCGCCTGCCCGGAGTGCGGGGAGGAGGACAGCCTGGTGCCGTGCGGCCCCGGAGTCGAGCGAATCGCCGACGAGGTTGCCGAGCTATTCCCCGAGGCGCGTACCTCGATCGTCACCTCCGACACCATCTGGTCGCCGGCCCGCGCCGCCGAGTTCGTCAGTGCAATGGAGGCCGGCGAGATCGACATCGTCGTCGGCACTCAGCTGGTGACCAAGGGCTATCACTTCCCCAACCTCACCCTGGTGGGGGTCGTCGATGCCGACCTTGGCCTCGCCGGCGGCGACCTTCGCGCCGCCGAGCGCAGCTTCCAACAGATCCAGCAGGTCGGCGGCCGCGCCGGGCGCGGCGACAAGCCTGGCCGAGTGCTAGTGCAGAGCCATGATCCGCAAGCACCGGTGATCGCGGCCCTGATTTCCGGCGACGCGGCAGGCTTCTACGCCGCCGAGACCGAAGCTCGGCGGGAAGCGGCGATGCCCCCGTTCGGCCGGCTAGCCGCGATCGTCGTCTCGGCAGAGGCCGCGGTAGAGGCCGAGGATGTTGCCCGCCGGATAGGCCATGCAGTGCCAAGCGTCGATGACATGGCGGTGTTCGGACCGGCCCCCGCGCCGCTGGCGATGCTCCGCGGCCGACACCGCCAGCGGCTTCTGGTCCACGCCGCCCGCGCGCTCGACGTCCAGGACGTGATCCGCGAGTGGCTCGCAGGCGTCGAGTGGAGCTCCAAGGTCCAGGTCAGCGTAGACGTCGATCCCTACAGCTTTCTATAGACTTGCGAAAACAAGCGGTTAGATTGGCCACCGGGCAAAGCCGGGGAGGGCTTCACCAATGTACTTTCGCCAATTGTGCATCCTTATTGGGGGGCTGCTGCTGCTGTCTCCGGCGGCCGCACACGCCGAATGGCACCGCGCCACCAGCACGCACTTCGTCATTTACGCCGACCAGCACCCCGACAAGGTCCGCGACCTCGCAACGCGCCTCGAGCGGTTCGACAAGGCCGTACGCCTGCTTCGCAAGGCCCAGGATTACCCGCCGGCCGAAGGCAACAAGGTCACAATCTTCGTCGTCGAGGACCTCAAGGGCCTGCGGCGGCTGATTGGCGTCGGCGGCGGCATCGCCGGCCTTTACGAAGGGCGAGCAAGCGGCCCGATCGCGATCGTCCCGCGGACCACCGGCACCGGCCTCAAGGGCGAGATCAGGCCCGAGGCCGTCTTCTTCCACGAATATGCGCACCATCTGATGCTGCAGGACATCAATTACCCGATGCCGCAGTGGCTTTCGGAGGGCTTTGCCGAGTTCATGGGCGCGGCTCGGTTCACCGAGGATGGTGGAATCGGCCTCGGCCTCGTCCCTCGCCACCGTGAATATGGGCTCAAGCAGGCGGTCGAGGTGCCCCTCGATCAGCTTCTGACCGGCAACTACACTCGGCTGCACCACGACCAAGTCGAAAATCTCTACGCGCGCGGCTGGCTCCTCTACCATTACCTCAACTTCGAGCCCTCGCGCCGCGGACAAATCGACAAATATTTGAAGGGGCTGGGGGCTGGCCTCGAGCCGCTCCAGGCTACGTACAATGCGTTCGGCGACTTGAAGAAGCTTGAAAAGGAGCTCACTTCGTATGGGGCGCGGCCCAAGCTGCACTACATCCAGCTGCCGGCGGGACATCTTCAGATTCGGCCGGTGGCGGTAACGCCGCTGTCCGTGGCGGAGGCGAAGATCTTCCCGATCTACATGCAGTCGAAGGTAGGCGTCACCGACAAAACCGCCGGCCCGCTCGCGACGAAGGCCCGGGCGATTGCCCAATATTATCCGACTGACCCGTTCGTGCAGGTCACGCTTGCCGAAACCGAGCTCGATGCGAAGAACTTCGATGCCGCCGAAGCCGCCGCCAGCCGTGCGCTGCAGGCGAACCCGCGATCAGTCGAGGCGATGATCTTCAGGGGCCGGGCAATCATGGAACGCGCAGCCGCGAACAAGCTGCCGGCGAGCGCCTGGGACGAGGCGCGCCGCTGGTTCATGGCCGCCAACAAGGTGGAAACCGAAGACCCGGAGCCCCTAATGCTGTTCCACCAGAGCTTCGAACGGCAAGGAGTCGCCCCCACACCAAACGCCGCCTCGGCCCTTCATTACGCCTTGGCGCTATCGCCGCAGGACGCGGATCTCCGGCTGAAGTCCGCCGTCCAGCACATTCGAAACGGCAAGGGTCCCCAAGCGAGACGCACGCTGATGCCAATCGCCTGGCACCCGCACCGCAAGGGCGCCGCCGCAACCGCGCGCGAACTCATCAAGCTGCTCAACGCGGGCAAGACCAGCGAAGCGCTAGTGCTGGCAGCCAAGCAGCCCGAAAAAGAGGCGGAGGAGGACTAATTCACCTTTTTCATAGACGCGCGTGAAAACAAAGGATTAGAATAGCTTGAGTCGGTAAAGCCGAAGGGGGCTTACCAAATGCGCGTGCTTTGCTTGTTCCTCCTCATGGCCGGATGGAGCGTCGTGCTCACGGGGACGGCGCATGCCAAATGGCACCGGGCCACTACCCCGCATTTCGTTATCTATGCGAATGAGGATGCAGCCAAGCTGCATGATCGCGCAACTCGGCTCGAAAAGGTGCGCCAGGCGGTTCACCTGCTGCGCAAGGTCAAGGACTACCCGCCGGGCGAAGGCAACAGGCTGACGGTGTTCGTGGTCGAGGATCTCAGCCACGTACAGCGGATGCTCAGGGCACCCGACCCTGGCATTTCAGGCTACTATCGCGGCCGCGCCAGCGGCCCGGTGATGCTGGTTCCGCGCTGGATGGGGGTGTGGCGCAAAGGGCAGCCGACGCCCGAGACCGTCTTCTTCCACGAATATGCGCATCATCTGCTGCTGCAGGACCTCAAGCACCCGCTGCCGCAGTGGCTATCCGAGGGCTTTGCTGAATTCGTCGGCCAGGCGAGGTTCACCACAGTGGGCGGCATCGCTGTCGGCCACTTCCCCCGCCACCGCCAGTTCGGCCTCACGCAAGCCTTCGAAGTGCCGCTCGATCGACTGCTGACGGGCAATTACGTAAGGCTGGACTCCGACCAGGTCGAAAATCTCTATGCCCGCGGCTGGCTGCTTTACCATTACCTTAATTTCGAACCGACGAGGCGCGGTCAGCTCGATCGTTATTTGACCGCGCTCGCTTCAGGCGACGAGCCGCTCAGGGCGGCTGTGACCGCCTTCGGTGACTTCAAGAAGCTGGAGAAGGACCTCACCGCTTACGCGCGTCGGCCCAAGCTGCACTATATCCAGATTCCGGCCACGAAGCTGAAGACAAGTCCGATTGCAATCAGGCCCCTCTCTCCCGCCGAGACGGATATCCTTCCCCTCCACATCGAGTTGAAGGTAGGGGCGAGCGAAAGGGCGGCGAGGCGGCTGGCATGGCAGGCGAAATCGATCGCTAACCGCTATGCGAGCGACCATTTCGTGCAGTTGGCGGTTGCCGAGATGGAACTGGAGGCCAAGAATGCCGATGCCGCCGAGGTCGCAGCGGATCGCGCGTTGCAAGCCAATCCGCGCTCGACGCAGGCGATGATCGTCAAGGGCCGCGCGATCATGGAGCGAGCCGCCGCCGGCAAGCTCCCGGCCAAGGCATGGAATGACGCCCGTCGCTGGATCATGGCGGCAAACAAGATCGATACCGAAGACCCTGAACCCCTGGTGCTGTTTCACGAGAGCTTCGAGAGGCAAGGGCTGGCTCCGACCCCAGATGCAGTCGCGGCCCTGCATTACGCGCTGGCGCTCGCGCCACAGGACCAACACCTGCGGTTGAAATCAGCGGTCCAGCATCTGCGCCAAGGCAAGTTGGCGGAAGCAAAGCGCACGCTGATTCCGATCGCTTGGCACCCGCACAGAAAGGGAGCCGCGGCAAGCGCGCGTGAGCTGATGAAGCTGATAAACGAAGGTAAGATGAGGGAAGCGGTCCAACTCACCGCTCATAACCCGCCGGAAGAGGTGGAAGGACACTAGTCGATGCCGGGCAGTCCCGGCTGAGCTTCAGTCCGCCGCATCGCGACACCCTCGGCTTCCAGCAGCTTCTTCTTGTTGTCGAGCCCGCCACCGTAGCCGCCGAGGCTTCCATCAGAGCGGATCACTCGGTGGCAGGGGACCAGCACCGGCACCGGATTCGAGCCGTTGGCGGTACCGACCGCCCGCACCGCTCCCGGAACGCCCACCGCGGCGGCGATGTCGGCATAGCTGCGAGTCTGGCCGAGCGGGATCTTGCGAAGCTCGCGCCACACCGCTTCCTGGAACGCCGTTCCCCGCACGTCGAGCGGCACTTCAGCGGCTTGCGAGGGAGTTCGGATGGCGCTGAGCGCAGCTTCCACCCAGGGGGCGATCGTCCCGTCGTCGGCGCGGATGTCAGCATTGAGGAAACGCCGCCGAAGAGTGCTTTCATCTTCGCCGAACGTCAATCGGCAAATCCCCTTGTCGGTAGCGGCGATCAGCAGCCGACCCAGGTCGCTATCGACGATCACGAAGCGGATCACGTGGCCCCGACCGCCGTCGCGCCAGGCCGACGGCGCCATTCCAAGCCGCTCTTTGGCATCGGCATAGAAGCGGCTAGGCGCCGCATAGCCGGCACCGTAGATCGCCTTGGTCACGCTCTCGCTCTCCTGCAGGCCACGCTCTGCCCGACGCGCGCGCAGGGCCCTCGCATACGCAGCCGGCGACACCCCGATATCCCGGGTAAACAGCCGCTGGAAATGGTGCGGCGCATAGCCGACCGTCGCCGCCAGCGCAGCGAGGCCCGGCGGCTCCTCAGCCTGCTCGATCAGCTCGACAGCCCGGGCCACGGCCTCCCGGTCGCGGCCGACCTCGTCGGGCTTGCAGCGCAGGCACGGGCGGTAGCCGGCAGCCAGCGCGGCCGCCGCATCGGTGAAGAACTCAACGTTCTCGCGCCTCGGCCGGCGTGCCGGGCAGCTCGGTTTGCAGTAAATGCCGGTCGAGGTGACCGCTCCGATCACGCGCCCGTCGAACGAGCGGTCGCGCTGCTCGAACGCCTGCCATGCTGCGACGTCGCTGATCATGCCCGGTCCACCCTCGCGGCGAAGCAGCCGCGGATTGCATTATGGGCATGGAGGTACGCCGTCTCCGGCGCCTCGAACAGCCTACGGATCGCCGTGTCGGCTTCCCCGGGCTGGGCGAGCACGGCATCGCTCATCATTCCGGCGGCATCGAAAGCGCGCAGCGACAAGATCCGACGCTCCAGCGCCGGGGGGAGCGCGTCGGTGACATCGGCAGGCTCGAGGGAACCCTCGGTAACGAAAATCGCGTGGCGGGCGCGATACGGGTTGGCGACATCGTGGCTGACGTGGTTGAGCAACAGCATGGTTTGGCCGAACTCCGCATCGTCGAGGCGGATCCGGCACGGGAAGCCCGGACTGCCGGTAACCGGCATGCGGATGGTGCCCTGCTTGGCGAGATCCTCATCGGCGAGGCGGTAGAGCGGAGCGAAGAGTGACGGCTCGAGCCCGCTGATTCGGTAGGTCATGGCCCCGAGATAGGGTATGTCAATTTTTCACGCGTCCCGCGCCTTGCGCTCAAACTGCGGCCGCGCTTTCCCGCTCTCATGGCTGCGCAGTTCCTCGAAGGCGATCTCGACCGCGCCGACGTCAGGGCCCTGCTCGAGCTGCACTTCAGCGCGATGCGCTCGACCTCGCCGCCCGACGCCTGCCACGTGCTTGCCCTCGACGGCCTTCGCGAGCCCGGCCTCACCTTTTGGTCGATGCGCGAGGACGGCCGGCTGCTCGGAGTCGGCGCCCTCAAGCAGCTGGCGCCAGACCACGGCGAGGTAAAATCAATGCGCACCGCCCCGGAGGCGCTCGGCCGCGGCGTCGGAACGGCGATTCTCGCTCATATCGTCGCCGCGGCGCGGTCGCGTGGCTATTCCCGGCTTAGCCTTGAAACCGGAAGCACCAAGCCCTTCGAGGCCGCGCTTCGCCTCTACCAACGTGAAGGCTTTCTTCCCTGCGGCCCGTTCGGCGGCTACCAGGCGACGCCGTTCACCCGCTTCTTCACCCGCGCGCTCTAGGGCGCGACCCGCCTTGCATCGCCCGCCCCCCCTTGCTAGGGGCGCGCCAACCCATCGGGGGCGCTCGAAGCGCCTCTTTTCGCATGGGCAATATTCCGATTTGGAGCTTTGGGCGCGTGGAGACATCCGGCGGCATGCAGGCCAGCTTAGCAGGACGCTATGCGTCCGCTTTGTTCGACCTGGCGCGTGATGAGAAGCAGATCGACGCGGTCGGCCGCAGCCTGGAAGCGTTGAACCAGGCGCTCGCCGATTCGCGCGAGTTCGACGAGCTCGTAATTTCGCCGCTGGTCAGCCGCGAGGATGCCGGCAAGGCGTTCGCGGCTGTGGCCGGTCAACTCGCGCTAGACCCAATCACGACCAATTTCGTCGGCGTGCTGGCGCGGAACGGGCGTAAGTCGGAGCTTCGAGACGTGATCCGGGCGTTTCGCAAGCTGGCGGCCAACCACCGCGGCGAAACCACCGCCGAAGTGGTCAGCGCTCACCCGCTCGGCGACGACCAGATCGAAAAGTTGAAGTCGCAGCTTCGTGGCCGCGCCGGCCGCGACGTCGCGATCGAGGCTCGTGTCGACCCCAACATTCTAGGAGGACTCGTCGTCAAGCTGGGAAGCCAGATGATCGACGCGTCGCTCCGCACCAAACTCAATAGACTCGCCCAGGCGATGAAAGGCTGAAGATGGACATCCGCGCCGCAGAAATTTCCCGAGTCATTCGCGACCAGATCGCGAATTTCTCCGCTGACCAGGAGGTCTCCGAGGTCGGCACCGTGCTGTCGGTCGGCGACGGCATCGCCCGCATCCACGGCCTCGACAATGTCCAGGCCGGCGAAATGGTCGAGTTCGAAGGCGGCGTGAAGGGCATGGCGCTCAACCTCGAGGCCGACAATGTCGGCGTCGTCATCTTCGGCTCGGACACCGGCATCACCGAAGGCTCGACCGCCAAGCGCACCGGCACCATCGTCGACGTGCCGATCGGCAAGGCGCTGCTCGGCCGGGTCGTCGACGCGCTCGGCAACCCGATCGACGGCAAAGGCCCGATCGAGACCACCGAGCGCAGCCGCGTCGAGGTCAAGGCACCCGGCATCATTCCGCGCAAGTCGGTCCACGAGCCGGTGCAGACGGGCTTGAAGGCGCTCGACGCGCTGGTGCCGGT
>JACCSV010000100.1 GCA_013812805.1 Sphingomonas sp.
CGGCAACGATCAGTACGTTGTCGTCGCTGTGCAGGTAGCGCCACAACTCATGCACTGCATCCGCGCGCCGTAGCCTGGGGCATTTGAGCTGCTCGGGCACGGTGTCGAAGTAAGGGACGACGTGGCGTTGGACCCATTCGACGAGTGGATCGTCGGTCTGCAGTGTCAAATACAGCTCTTCGCCGTCGTCAGGGACCAGTGCCAGGCTGAGCAGCGCACCGCCCACCCCATTGAATTCGGTGTCAAGAAAGTAGCGCATTTAGCGCTCTCGAACGGCGCCGCAATCGTCCGTCGGCAGCGGCCGGCCGGCGCGGCAGCGGCCGGCCTGCAGTCGCGCCTCCCGGGCCCGCCGCTCATCCTGCTGGCGAAGCTCGCGCCCGCGCTTCTGGTCCGCTTCGGCCTGGCTGGTGGTGGCCAGGTCGACGGTCTTAGAGACGACCTTGACCGGCAGGGTCACGACATCGACGGCGGTACTTGCAATCGTGCCGATCGCGCAGCCGGACAGCAGCAAAGCCAATGCAAGGACGGCCGAAGTTTTCATCGCCGCGCAGATTCGCACCTGCCGAGCCGCGTGGCAACCGCCTAATCGTCAGTCCCGCATCGCCTCGTTGGCGAGAGCCTCGGCCTCGACCAGCAGGCTGTCGTCGGCCTGCGCCCCGGGTGGAAGCGCCTCGCGGCCGACGATCACCATCAGCGGCACCGCCATCGGCGTGATCCGGTCCGCCTCGACATGAACCATGGTCGCTGCCGCCCGGTCGACTAGCCGGACCAGGCGTCCGAGCTCGGTCATTCGCGCCCGAGCGTCGTTCCAAGCGGCGCGAAGCAGCAGATGCTCTGGCTCATAGCGGCGGAGCACATCGTAGATGAGGTCGGTCGAGAAGCTAACCTGACGGCCGGTCTTCTTGCGCCCCGGGTGTTGACGCTCGACCAGCCCGCCGATCACCGCCACTTCGCGGAAAGCCGACTTGAGCAAGTGGCTGTTCTCCACCCAGTCGATGAATTCGCGCTCGAGGATGTCGGGCGAGAACAGCGCCTTGGGGTCGCGGATCGGCTCGAGGCCGTAGCAGGCGAGGCCGTAGTCGTTGGCGACGAAGCCCATCGGTTTCAGGCCCGCGCTCTCCATCCGCCGGGTGATCAGCATGCCTAGCGACTGGTGCGCGTTCCAGCCCTCGAAACTGTACGCGACCATGTAGTGGAGCCCCTCGTGGCCGAAGGTCTCGACCAGCAATTGCTCGGGCTCGGGAATGACCGAGCGGCGGTCCTGCACTTCCAGCCATTCGCTGACATCGTCGGGAAAGCGGCCCCATTCGTGGCGGTCGGCGAGCATCTGCCGGACGCGGTTGGCGAGGTGGGTGGACATGCTCATCCGCTGCCCCCCGTAGGTGGCGATCCGCGCCGGCTTGGAGCTTGCATGGACGAGGACGTCCGTGTCCTTGAACTGCTCGACCTGCAGGCTGAGGCCGGAGAAATAGAAATGGTCGCCCGGCGATAAGGTCGAAGCGTAGCCTTCCTCGATCGTCCCCAGCTTTCGCCCGTTGCGGAAGCGCACTGTGAGCAACGGCTGCTCGACGATAACCCCAGCGTTCATCCGGTGCTGCTGCGCAATGGTGGGCCGGGCAAGGCGCCAAGTTCCGTCGGCTTCGCGAACCAGCCGGCGGAAGCGGTCGTAGGCCTTGAGCGAATAGCCGCCGGTGGCGATGAAATTGAGCACTTCCTCGAAAGTCTCGTCCTTCAGCTCCGCATAGGGCGCCGCCGAGCGCACCTCCTCGAGCATCTTTCGCTCATCGAAAGGAGCGGAGCAGGCGGCGGCGAGCAGATGCTGGGCGAGCACATCCAGCGTTCCGGGGCGAAAGGTCTCCGGGTCGAGCTCGCCGTCGTCGATGGCGTCGAGGGCAGCGCGCGCTTCTAGATATTCGAAGCGATTGCCGGGAACGACGATCCCCTGGCTGGGCTCGTCGAGCCGGTGGTTGGCGCGGCCGATCCGCTGCAGCAGCCGCGAGCTGCCTTTTGGCGCGCCCATCTGCACGACCAGGTCGATGTCGCCCCAGTCGATGCCGAGGTCGAGGCTGGCGGTCGCCACCAGCCCACGCAGCTTGCCCGCCGCCATCGCCGACTCGACCTTGCGCCGCGCCTCCAGCGCCAGGCTGCCGTGGTGGATGCCGATCGGCAGCGCGTTGTCGTTCACCGCCCACAGATCCTGGAAGATCAGCTCGGCGAGGCTGCGCGTGTTGCAGAAGATCAGCGTCGTTGAGTGCCGCTCGATCAGCTCCATGACCTCGCGGGCGGCGTGGCGGCCGGAGTGGCCCGACCATGGGATTCGGTTTTCCGGGATCAGGATCGACAGGTCGGGCTCGGCCCCAGGGTCGCCCGCCACCAGATCGACCAGGCCCGGCTCGGCGTTCGGCGCAAGCCAGCCGCGATAGGCTTGGGGGTCGCTGATCGTCGCCGACAGGCCGACCCGCCGGAGCCCCGGTGCTATCGCCTGCAGCCGCGCCATCGACAAGGCCAGCAAGTCGCCGCGCTTCTCCTTGGCAAAGGCGTGAAGCTCGTCGACGACAATCGTCCGCAGCCCTTCGAACATCGTCGCCGCGTCGGGGTAGCTCAGCAACAGACTCAACGATTCGGGCGTCGTCAGCAGCATCTGCGGCGGCTTAAGGCGCTGGCGCACCTTGCGGTCGTGGGGGGTGTCCCCGCTTCGGGTCTCGACCCGGATGTCGAGCGCCATCTCCGAGATTGGGCCAAGCAGGTTGCGCTGGACGTCGACTCCGAGCGCCTTGAGCGGCGACACGTAAAGCGTGTGCAGTCCGTCCGACGGAGCTTCAATCAGCTCGCAAATGCTCGGCAGGAAACCGCCAAGAGTCTTGCCGGCGCCGGTCGCCGCAACCAGCAACGTGCTTCGTCCGGCCCGCGCGGCGGCAAGCATTTCCAGCTGGTGCCGCCGCGGCGCCCAGCCGCGCGTGGCGAACCAGCGGTCGACGACCGGCGGCAGCTCAGTCCCTACGCTCAGAGGCCGTCGGTCCCGTCGCGCCGCCGCTGCTCTTCCTCCTCGTAAACGTGGCGGGTCCCCGATTCGGTCGTCTGGTCGGTGCCTTTCGAGCGCCGGCGGGTCACCAGCCAGATCAGCGCGATGAGCAGGAGTACCGGGCCGATGACGTCCATGAAGAACCAATTCGCATTGCCCATTCGCTTCTCGCCTTTCGTGCTGACCGGGAACCGCCCGGCCTCTTAAGCTACTATAGTCGCCATGGCGCGTATCGGTTCCTGGATCGAGGTTTTTCCCGAAGGCATCTATGTCCGTCCGGCGGACGCGTGGATCGACCCGTCCGAGCCCAAACCCAAGGCGATGGTCACCCATGGCCATGGCGACCATGCGCGCGGCGGCCACGGAGCGGTGCTGGCGACTCCGGAGACGCTGGCGATCATGGGCGTTCGCTACGGCGATCAGAACGGGCAGCCGGTGGCCTACGGCGAAGCGACCCGGGTCGGCGACGTCGACGTCGGCTTCGTGCCCGCCGGCCATGTGCTGGGATCGGCGCAGATCGTGCTCGAGCATGGGGGAGAGCGCGTCGTCGTGTCCGGCGACTACAAGCGCCGCGAGGACCCGACCTGTGCGCTGTTCCAGCCGGTGCCTTGCGACGTCTTCATCACCGAAGCGACGTTCGGGCTGCCGGTGTTCCGCCATCCTGACACCGGCAGCGAGATCGACCGGCTGCTCCACCGGCTCCACGCCGACCCGTCACGCTGCGTACTGGTCGGCGCTTATGCGCTCGGCAAGGCGCAACGGGTGATTACGGAACTGCGCCGGCGCGGGCATCACGAGCCGATCTACATTCACGGTGCGCTGGAGCGGCTCTGCAGGCTGTACGAGGAGTTCGGAGTTGCCTTGGGCGAGCTGCGGCCGGCAACGGGTGCGCCTAAGGCCGAGCTGGCGGGGAAGATCGTGGTCGCCCCGCCCGGCGCTCTTAACGACCGCTGGTCGCGGCGCTTGCCCGATCCGGTGACGGCGATGGCCTCGGGCTGGATGCGGGTCCGCCAGCGCGCGCGCCAGTCGAACATCGAGCTGCCGCTGATCATTTCCGACCATGCCGACTGGGACGAGCTCACCTGCACCATCCGCGAAGTCGCGCCGACCGAAGTGTGGATCACCCACGGTCGCGAGGAAGCATTGAAGCACTGGTGCATGACCCACCAGATCAAGGCCCGCGAGCTGAACCTAGTGGGCTATGAGGATGAGGATGATTAGACACTAATACTGCTAGTGAGTCCCTTCCGTGCGCGTCACGCCGGACCTCGCGAGCTGCGCATCGAGCTGTCCCACCAGCCGCTCCAGCGCCGCTTCGTCCATGGCCTCGGCTCGGGCGACGAGCACGTCCTGGGTGTTCGATGCGCGCAGCAGCCACCAGCCGTCGCCGCTGTTGACCCGGGCACCGTCGGTCGCGTCGACCGTAGCACCTTCACTCGCCAATCGCTCGAGCACTTCGTCGACGACGGCGAACTTGCGGCTCTCCTCGACCGGGAACCGCATCTCCGGCGTGGAGGTGGAGCGCGGCATGGCGTCCATGAGCTGGGTCAGGCTCTTGCTCGACTGGGCGACCGCCTCGATCAGCCGCACCGACGCGTAGAGCGCGTCGTCGAAGCCGTACCAACGGTGCTTGAAGAAAATGTGGCCGCTCATCTCCCCGGCTAGAGGCGAGCCCGTCTCTTTCATCTTCGACTTGATCAGGCTGTGGCCGGTCTTCCACATCAGCGGCGTTCCGCCGAGTTCGGCGATGCGGTCGAACAGGATCTGGCTTGCCTTGACGTCGGCGATGATCGTCGCGCCGGGGATTTCCTCAAGCACCGGGGCGGCGAGGATCATCATTAGCTGGTCGCCCCAGATCACCCGGCCCTTGCCGTCGACCGCGCCAATCCGGTCGGCGTCGCCGTCGAAGGCGATACCGAAGTCGAGGCTTTTGTCCGCGACCAGCTGCTTGAGATCCTCGAGGTTCTTTTCAACGGTGGGGTCGGGGTGGTGGTTGGGAAAGCTGCCGTCGATCTCGGTGAAGATCGTGTAATGCTCGCCGGGCAGCCGCTTCACCAGCTTCTCAAGCACCGGTCCCCCGGCGCCGTTGCCCGCGTCCCAGCCAATGCGGAACGCACCTCCCTGGAAGTCTTCGACCAGCCGGTCGACGTAGGCGTCGATGACGTCAATGTCTTCGACACGCCCCTCGCCTTCGCTCCAGTCGCCGGCGGCGCAGCGGCGGCCGAGCGCCTGGATCTCCTCGCCGAATACCGAGCGAGCTTTGAGCAGCAGCTTGAAGCCGTTGTAGTCGGCGGGGTTGTGGCTTCCGGTGACCTGGATGCCGCCATCGACGCCGAGGTGGTGGGTGGCGAAATAGAGCATCGGGCTCGGCCCCATGCCGATGCGGACGACGTCGACACCGCCTTCGGTGAGGCCGCGGACCAGCTCGGCTTCCAGCTCCGGCGAATGGGTGCGGCCGTCGCGGCCGACGGCGATGCGCTTGGCGCCTTCTTCGGTCGCCACCGCCGCATAGCCGCGGCCGAGCGCATAAGCATCAGCGCTGGTCAGCGTATCTCCGACGATTCCGCGAACATCATATTCGCGGAGAATTGTGGGGTTGAATGTGTGGGTCATTACGCTGCCGAACGTGAAGCCGGCGAGATTGTTCAGCCGGCCGCGGCGAGTTTCTGGTCTTCGGATGGGTCCGGGATCGCAAGGCCGGAGATCATTTCGCGCAGCTCCTGCCGCGCCGCGATGTGAGGGATTCCGACTTCGCCGAGCAATGCCAAGTCGAGCAGGGTCAGCCCCTTGGGGAACAGCTCGCGGTAGATCACCCGTTCGCCAAGGCCCGGGATGACCCGGAAGCCGACGCGCTTGGAAAGCTCGCCGAGCGCTGCCCCGACGCGACGCAGATTGTGCGAATCGATGTGCTGCAGCCGGTTGCGCAGCACCACCCAGTCGACGCTCTTGCCGGTGACTTTCGCCCGGTGGGTGCGGCTGTTCCAGATCAGCTCGGCGTAGAAGCTGGGCTTGGTGACCTTGAAATTTTCCGGGTGCACCTGGCCGATAAGGTCGAGGTCGACGAAGCTGTCGTTCATCGGCGTCACCAGCGTGTCCGCCATCAGGATCGCCTCGCGGGCAAGCGCGTCGTCGCGGCCGGGCGTGTCGATGACGACCACGTCCGCGCCCTCTGACAGCCGCTCGATCGCCTCCGCCAGGGGTGCGCCTTCGGCAAGCACCTCAAACCTCGCCTGCGGCAGCCGCTTGTCGAGCCGGCGCATCGTCGCGTCGCGGTTCTCGAGGTAGCGGGTCATCGTCCGCTGGCGGCTGTCGAGGTCGAGCGCGGCAACCCGGCGGCCGGTTGCCGCAAGCGCCACCGCGGTGTGGACGGCGGTCGTCGACTTGCCGGTGCCGCCTTTCTCATTGGCGAAGACGATGAAATGCGGATTGGCCATGCCGGCCCCTTGTCTTTGACCCCCCGCGCGTGAAGAAGCGCGGCCCGCCGGCAGCTTATCGGAGGCGAATCCCGGGTGCAAATTATCCGTGACATCGGGCAACTCGGGAGCGCGTTGATCGCCTTGCGCGCCGGTGGCCATCGCCTCGCGCTGGTGCCGACCATGGGCGCGCTCCACGCCGGTCACATGGCGCTGGTCGAGGAAGCCAGGCGCCAAGCCGACCGCGCCGTTGCCACCATCTTCGTCAATCCGCTGCAGTTCGCCGCGGGCGAGGATCTGGATCGCTACCCGCGGCCGGAGGAAGAGGATGTCCGCGCGCTGGAGGAAGCCGGCTGCGACCTATTGTGGATGCCGACACCCGAGCAGATGTACCCGCCCGGCTTTGCGACGAGCGTCAGCGTATCAGCGTTGAGCACGCGCTGGGAAGGCGAAGCGCGGCCCGGTCACTTCGAAGGCGTGGCGACCGCCGTCGCCAAGCTGCTGAGCGTGATCCGCCCCGAGGTCGCGATGTTCGGCGACAAGGATTTCCAGCAGCTGGCGGTGATCCGGCGGCTCGTGCTCGACCTGGGCCTCGGCGCCAGCGTCGTCGGGGTGCCGATCGTCCGGGACGATGACGGGCTCGCACTGTCGTCGCGCAATGCATATTTGACCGCCGGGGAGCGGCGCCGAGCAGTCACTTTGCCGCAGGCGCTACAACGAGCGGTGCTCGCAATTGAGTCGGGCATTGCCGTTCGTGAGGCGCTGGATCAGGCCGAGCAGGCCTTGAGCGCGGCGGGCTTCTCGAAGGTCGACTATATCGCTTTGGTCGACGCTTTGACGCTCGAACCGCTGGACGCACCGGCCGGCCGGATGCGCCTGGTCGCCGCCGCGACAATCGGCTCGACCCGCCTGATCGATAACTATCCGGTTGGAATGCCGCAGAGACAGTGAAGTCGCGTTAACCATTTCTTCGGGAAATCAGGCCGAATGTCCGGCAACGAGGAAATTTGGGGGAATTGGCCAGATGGCGATCAGTCAAAGAGGACAGGAATTCCTGATCCGCAGCTGCATCGCGGACGCCGAAAGGGGCGATGTCGATGCATTGTTCGAGCTAGGCGTGACGTATTCGACTGGCCGCGGCGGGATGGCGGTGGACCTGGTCGAAGCGCACAAATGGTTTAACCTGGCAGCGCTTTCGGGATGCACCCGGGGGCAGGGATGCCGCGCCGAGATCGCGGTCGAGATGACGGCTCGCGAAATCGCCGAAGCGCAGCGCCAGGCGCGCAGCTGGCTCGGATTCACCCAGCATCGCCACGCCGCATAAGCTTTACCGTATTGTAGCCACCACCCGCGGCCCAACGCCGACGCTGGAGGCGCCGATCCGAATCATTCCGGGTCGCTCCTTGCCCCAGGTGGCGAGGCTAAGCCGGTCCGGCGAAACGCCTTGCGTGACCAGGAAGTCGCGCACCGCCGCGGCCCGCCGCTCGCCGATTGCGAACGCATAATCGCGGGTGTCGTTCTGGTCGGCGTGGCCCTCGAGCCTGACCATGATCGCTGGATTGGCGCGAAGCCAGGCCGCCTGCCCCGTCAGCACTCGGATCGCCGCTGCATTAAGCCCATACCCCTGCACTGAAAAATACACCGTATCGCTGCCGGCGGCAGACCTCAGCTCGGCCTGCAACGCCCCCGGATTGAAGATCGGCGCCGGCGGCACCGGCTGTGCCAGAGCGAGCGACGAGCCGGCAATGCTGGTCGCCAGTAATGCAGTCTGGAGCAAGTACTTCACCATCCTACTCCTCTGCCCGCGACCAGGCCGGGTCAGCGGCATGAAGCGGCGTGCTGATCTCTCTAAGGTCTCCGCCCGCGAGGCTGGCGATGAACAGGCCCGTTTTGCCCGAGCGCGGGTCGCGGCCCTGGAATAGCACATGCTGTCCGCCCGGCCCCCATGACGGCGCCTGATCGCCAGTGCCGGTGGTCAGGATGCGCTCGCCGGAGCCGTCGGGCTTGATGACGCCGACCCGCCGGACCGGGCCCACGATCCTGGTGAAGGCAATGTGTTCCCCATCGGGGCTCCACCGCGGCGAGGCGGAAGCGCCGGGGCCAAAGCTGACCCGGCGCTGCTCCGACCCATTGACGTTCATCACGTAGATTTGCTGCGATCCCGAGCGGTCGCTTTCGAAGGCGATCTGCCGCCCGTCGGGCGAAAAGCTGGCGCTAGTGTCGATGCCCGGCATGCTGGTCAGCCGCCGCAGAAGGCCCGTGGTCATATCCATCAGCTGAAGGTCGGTGTTTCCGCCGAGCGCAGTAGAGAACAGCATCTGGTTGCCGTCAGGCGAGAAGACCGGGGCGAAACTGATGTTGCCATCCTCGCGCAGCGGGCGATTGTCGCCGGTGGAAGTGTCAAGCAAGCGCACGTGCAGCTGGCCGGCGACGAGGCTGGTGTAGGCGATCTGATCGCCCTTGGGAGACCAGACGGGGGTCATCACCGGCGCGTCGCCCAAAGTCAGATATTTGCGCCCATTTCCGTCGATGTCCTGGACGGTGATCCGCTTGGTCCGCGCAGTTGGGGGACCGCTCTCCTCGACGTAAGCGATTCGCGTCTGGAACAGTGCGGGCTCGCCGGTGAGTTCGGTGTAAACCGCGTCCGCGCATTTGTGCGCCGCGCGCTGCCAGTCGGTTGGCGCAATGACGAATCCCTTGCGGGTCAGCTCGCGCTCGCGGTGTGCATCGTAGAGGTAACAGCCGACGGTCAGCCGCCCGTCCTCGCGAGCCTGGACGAACCCGGAAACCAGCGCCCGAGCGCCGGCGCCACGCCATAGGCGATAGTTGGGCGAGGTCACTTCCGGAAAAGATGGCGACCGAAGCGACTTGACGTCGAGGGGCAGGAAGCGGCCACTCCCCTGCAGGTCCTTGGCGACGAGGTCGGCGATCTGGTTGGCAATCGCCCAGGTGGTGCCGGCGGGGGTCTGCTCGTCCTTGGGAGTCGCCAGTGGCGGCACCGCGACGATGAGCACCGGCCGCGCCTCGCCGGTCTGCGCCGCGACAGGAGATCCGAGCAGGGCGGCAACCAAGGCCGATAAGGCAAGCCTAAGCACCCGGGGCGTGCCCTTCGCTGATCGCCTTGAACCGGTCGACCCACTCGCGCGGCTGGCGTTGCGGGCGCCCGTCGGCGGTGAGGAATGCGGCGGTGACACTGGCATCGGTGAGTAGTTCAGCCCCGAGCATGACCCGCTGCTGAATCAGCACCGACACGCCGCGCACCGCCTCCACCGTGCTGACCACGACCAGGTCGTCGCCAAGCCGCGCGGGGCGTAGATATTTGATGCTGACGTCGGCGACCGCATAGGCGCTGCCGCTGCGCTGCAGCTCGCCAACCTGGTCGACTCCCGCGGCGCGGATCATATCCGACCGTGCTCGCTCCATGAACTTGAGATAATTGGCATAATAGACGATCCCCGCGGTGTCGGTGTCCTCGAAATAAACGGTCAGCGCGAACCGGTGCTCCGGCCCGACGAAGCCGCCGCGATAGGGTTGGTCGAGCGCATGCTGGGTCACTGGCGCCCCTCTAGCGGGCGGCGACTCCGCGGGTCAAACGGCCGCCGAGCTCTTCCACCTGGCGAATGAGATCGCCCTGGGCGATCGCCATGTCGGCAAGGTGCATTCCCCAGCCTGGCAGGAACATGCCGAGTATCGCGACTTCGCCGCCGATGCGGTCGGTGCGCTTGTCCCGGGGATTGGCATTGGTGCGCACCGACAAATAGCCGCGCGGCCCGTCGTTGACGCAGCGGGCCGAGACCAGGCCCTCGGTGCGCAGCCAGGGAGTCGGCGGCGGGCCCTCGCTCGACCAGCGGATCGGGCCGCCCGCCACCGGCAGGCCGGAGCGCGCCGACCAGTAACTGTCGAGCCGCTCCCAGCCTTTTGAACCCGGCCGCGCCGGATTGGTGCAGCCGACCGTCATCCCCGGCGCCGCTGCCGAGCCGAACATCGCCCCGTTGGGCGGCACGTTGTTCTCGCGGAAGCTCACCCAGCTCATCACACAGCCGGTCTCGGCGGCCGAGCTGCACAACGGCGTCGACTTGAACGTGCCGCCGACCCGCGCGCCCTGAGGGACGTAGACGTTATAGCCGGGAAGGATGGCTCGAAGCATCTGCCGAGCGGCCGGCTTGCCTTCGATCTCGCGCGCGATCAGCTCCTGCAGCATCAGCGAGCCCTGGCTGTGGCCGACCAGCACGAACGGGCGGCCGCGGTTGTGATTGCGAAGATAGCTGCGCCAGGCCTTGGCGACGTCGCGGTATGCGATATCGCCGGGCTGGCGCATGTCGGCGCCGATCGCTGCGGCAGCGATCGCCCCGAGCGTCATTTGCCGGTAAATGGGAGCAAAGGTGCGGCAGACGCCCGAGAAGCGGGCGAACTGGCTCGCCGCTACGCTTATCTCTTCGGAAGGCGACAGGTCGCTGTTCATCCCGCGATCGCCCGACACGGTGGGATAGACGTAGAAGCAGTCGATCGGCGGATCCTTCGCCACGACGCTCGGCCCGGTCGATCCGTAGCCGTTGGCGTTGAGCACGGTCGTCGGCAGCGGCCGCGAGCAGACGTCTGCCTGGCCGGGAAGGCACAGCCAGTGACGCTCCTTCCCGTAGTCGACGGGCGGCGGAGCGGGTTGCTGGGCAACCGCAGGCCAGGCGCTGGCGGCCGCGACGCAGGTCAGCAATAAACGTCGGATCACTTGGGGGCGGCTCCGTTGTCGAACAGGCCGGTCTGGCTTCCCTGGGGCTGGGGCAGCCCAAGGTGAGTCCAGCCGCGGCCGTTGAGGCAGCGGCCCCTTGCGGTGCGGGCGATGAGGCCGAGCTGAATGAGGAACGGCTCGATCACGTCCTCGAGCGTGTCGCGCGGCTCGGACAGGCCGGCAGCAAGCGTCTCGATGCCGACCGGCCCGCCGCCGTAGAGGTCGGCGATCATCATCAAATAGCGGCGATCCATCGCGTCGAGCCCGAGCCCGTCGATCTCCAGGCGATCGAGGGCCTGGTCGGCGACCTTGGCGTCGATCGACGGTGCGCCGGAAGCATGGGCAAAGTCGCGGACCCGGCGCAGCAGCCGCCCGGCGATGCGCGGGGTGCCGCGCGAGCGCCGAGCGATTTCGTGGGCGCCGTCGTCGGTTAGCTCAACGACCAGCAGCCGCGCTGCTCGGCGGACGACCAGTTCGAGCTCCTCGACCGAATAGAAATTGAGCCGCACCGGGATTCCGAAGCGGTCGCGAAGCGGCGTCGTCAGCAGCCCCTGGCGGGTTGTCG
>JACCSV010000101.1 GCA_013812805.1 Sphingomonas sp.
GAATAGAGCTGGTGGGTGACGAACAGCACCACCGCCTGCTTGAACAGGCTGTCGTTGAACGCACCCAGGAACTGGGTCGAGAACAGCGGCAGAAACCGCCGCTCCCGCAGCAGATGGGCGACGTTCTGGATCAAGCCTGGGCTGCGTGGGGCGTCATGGAAAGCAAGTGAGCCGCATAGCGCAGCTTTGCGCGTGCCGCCAAACCTTATAACGGCGGTGGTAACGATGCTCTCATTACCCAACCTACTGACGCTGTCGCGGATCTTGGCCGTACCGATCCTCGTGTTCCTGCTGTGGCGGCCGGCGCCGATCGACTATTCCATCACCTTCGTCCTCTACTGCATCGTCGGGATCACCGACTATTTCGACGGCTATCTCGCCCGCGCGCACGGGCAGATTTCGAGGCTCGGCCAGTTCCTCGACCCAATCGCCGACAAGATCATGGTCGCGGCCGTTCTGATCATGCTGATCTCCAGCCGCAAGGCGAACCCGGAGCCGGAGATCGCCGGCCTCCACATCATCGCGGCACTGATCATCCTGCTGCGCGAGATCATCGTCTCGGGCCTGCGCGAGTTTCTCGCCGAGCTGAAGGTGTTGATGCCGGTAAGCCGCCTCGCCAAGTGGAAAACCACCTTGCAGCTGGTTGCGCTTGGAGCCCTGATCCTGAGCGGCGCCCTCCCGGGGCAGCCCTGGGTTCATGACGTCGGGATCGTCAGCCTGTGGGCCGCAGCGGTGCTGACCCTGGTCACCGGCTGGGATTATTTGCGCGTCGGCGTCAGGCACATGGACTGACCCTCGCCACTTTCTTGGCGCAAATGTACGCTACCGAAATGGACATGTCTGGACGCGAAGACATTGAGGACCTGGTCGAGGCGGGGGGCCGCCAGGCCGCCTGGCCGACGCAGCGCTTCGCCTGCATCGTGGGTGCTCCGCGGTGCGGCACGACCACGCTTTCGAGGCTGATGAGGAGCCATCCGGCGATCAGCTTCTCGAGCGTGAAGGAGCCGCATTTCTTTTCTCTAGCGGACCTTAGCGGCCTTAGTGACGACGCATTGCGCCAGGCGGTCGCCGAGCACTACGTCGCGCGCTATTTCCCCGACATCGAGCCGAATGCGCAGCTGATCGCTGAAGGCTCGGTCTCCTACCTCTACGCGCCGGAAAGGCTCCTGCCGGTGCTTGCGCTATGGCCCGATGCGAAGTTCGTGATTGCCGTGCGTGATCCGCTGCAGATGATCCCGTCGCTTCACCGACGGCTGCTGTACCAGGGCGACGAGACGGTGGAGGATTTCGCGCGCGCCTGGGCGCTGATCGCCGAGCGTCGGGCGGGGCGGAAGATCCCCCGCAGCTGCGTCGATGCGCGCCAGCTGATGTATGACGAGGCCGCGCGCCTTGGCCAGCATGTGAGCAGGTTCTTCGAGGTCGTGGGGCGCGAGCGGTGCCATGTCGTCCTGTTCGACGACCTCAAGACCGACCCCGAGCGCGTGCATCGCGACCTGATCCACTTTTTGAGCCTTCCAACCGTGCCAATGCCGGAGCTGTCGGCAAGGCGCGAAAGCAGGGGCTACCGAATCGCCTGGCTCCAGCGCCTGCTCAAGCGCCCGCCGTTGGCGCGCACCGTGCTCGCCGGCGAGAAATTCCGCCGCCGAGTGAGCTCGGCGCCGGCCCGCCAGCCATCGCAGGCTGCTCGCGCAGTGATGAGGGCGCGCAAGTCCCTGGTCCGCTGGAACAGCGCTCCCGCTCCGCCCGTCAGCGTGCCTGCCGAACTTGAGCGCGAGATCCGCAACCTGCTTGCCGAGGACGTTCTGCTTCTCTCGACGCTGATCGGCCGAGACCTCCGTCACTGGCTTGGAGGCCTCTCCCGGCGTGACGCCGCATTCGAACGGGCCGCTTAGCCTCGAAGCGCTCCGCGGTCGCCCTTGGAACCGGTACCGTTCCAGCGCCGTTTCGGCTTCGGGAGTTTGGGCGCGATGTCCGACCACGCTCGAAGGACGCTCATTCTAGGCGCGGGCATAGCCATCATCCTGCTCGCGTTCGGCGCTGCTTTGCTTCCGCTCGACCGCGGCCTGCCGGGGCGGCTGGTGGTTGGCTGGCTGCTCGTCGCGGGCGGGATCATCGAGCTTGGCGCGGCGCTCACCAGGCGAATTCACCGGCCGAGCGCGTCGGTTGCCGGCGCCGCGACCGTGCTGGCCGGGCTCAGGCTGGTGCTCGATCCGGACGCCGGCTTCTTCGAGGTGCTGAACCTGGTGATCCTGTGGCTGGTGGTGCGCAGCGCCGCTTTGGCCTTCGCTGCGGTGCGCTGCCGTGAGCCGCTTCAAAGCTGGTTCGTGCTTTGCGCCGCGACCGACTTCCTACTCGCAGTGCTGCTGCTTGCCGGCCTGCCAATTGCGCTGATCGTTGCCGGGCTGTTCGGCCCCACCAGCGAGATCATCGCGACCTTCGCCTGGATTCTTGCGGTCAGCTTCATCG
>JACCSV010000136.1 GCA_013812805.1 Sphingomonas sp.
TGATCGGAGCAACGCCGGAATTTCGCTCGGCCCTGGCGGTAGCGGCCAAGGCCGCGCGCAACCGGTTGCCGATCCTGATCACCGGGGAGCGCGGCACCGGCAAGGAAACGCTGGCGCGGGCGATCCATGCCGCCAGCCTGCGCTCGCGCGGCCCTCTGATCGCGGTCGACTGCAAGGCACTCCCCGGCAACGTCGCCGACAGCGAGTTGTTCGGGCACGAAGCGGGCGCGTTCGCCGGGGCCTTCGCCGCCGAAAGCGGCAAGCTGCTCGAAGCCAGCGGTGGCACCCTGCTGCTCGACGACATCGGCGCATTGCCCGAGCCGACCCAGGAAGCGCTCGATCGCGCACTGGCGACCGGCGAAGTGCGCCCGGTCGGTTGCAACGGCAGCAATTCGGTAGACGTTCGATTGATCGCGACCTCGACCAGCCCGCTTCCCGACGACCTTCATCCGGCGCTGCGCGAGCGGATCGCGGTGACCACGGTGCACCTGCCGCCTCTGCGCGAGCGCAGCAGCGACATCCCGTCGCTCGCGCGCCATCTTCTCACCCGCTTTGCCGAGCTCGAGCTGACCAAGCCACTTGGAGTCGACAGCGCCGCGCTCAATGTCCTGATGCGCTTCGGCTGGCCGGGCAACGTTCGCCAGCTCGCCAGCGTGCTGTTGCGCGCCGGTCTCGAATGCAAGCACAGCTCGCTTGGTGCGGAGGATTTTCCGCATATCGCTACGCAGTCGCGATTCACCGGCCGCGCCGGCGACGCAGCGCCAAGCCTCAGTCGCGCATCGAGCGAGGCCGCCGTCAACGGCGGGCCCGCGGTGACCCTGTTCGCGCCCAACGGCCATATGCGCACGCTGGAGGAGATCGAGGCCGACGTAATCCGCCTGGCGATCGGCCATTACCGCGGGCGAATGACCGAGGTCGCGCGTCGCCTCGGCATTGGCCGCTCGACGCTTTATCGCAAGCTGGGCGAAATCGGGATCGACACCGCCGCCTGAGCGCGTCAGCAGGGGCCGATGCGCTCTGCTTTCCTCTCGCTCGTTCTACTCGCTGGCTGCGAAGCTCCGCGGCAGGTGGCCGGGGAGCAGGCCGCGACAGTCGAGTCGCCGTGCAGCACCCGAATGTTCGAAGGCAGCCGCTTTACGGTCTGCCCCGCGAACGGCGCCCCGATCGAGTTATTCACTTCCGACGCGGCCGGTACGCCGCTGCGAAGCTTCGCCAAGCTCGAGCAGTTGCTCGGTGAGCGCGCGAGCGAGGTCGCCTTCGGCATGAACGCCGGCATGTACGATGAAGAAGGCCGTGCAATCGGCCTGTCGATCGAGAAAGGCGAACAGCTCCACCGGATCAACAAGCGCGGCGGCGGCGGCAATTTCGGCCTGCTTCCAAACGGGGTGTTCCTGGTGCGGGACCGGGGCAAGGCCGAGGTGGTTGCGACCTCGGCCTTCGAATCCGGGGACGATATCGCTTTTGCAACGCAATCGGGGCCGATGCTGGTGATCGACGGCAAGCTTCACCCGGCGTTCGAGCCCGACGGCGAATCCCGCAACATCCGCAACGGGGTCGGCATCGCTCCGGGCGGCGATCCGGTTTTCGTAATCAGCGAAGAGCCGGTGTCCTTCGGCAAGTTCGCGCGGCTGTTCCGCGACCAGCTAAAGGCGGAGAACGCACTTTACCTGGATGGATCGGTGAGCTCGCTGTGGGACCCCGGCAACGGCCGCCGCGATGCCCTGGCCGAGCTCGGCCCGATGGTGGTTGCGTTTAGACTCGCGGAGTCAGCGCCTGGTCGCGAAGGCCCCGCCAGACCCTGATCGCCTGCACCGTTTCGAACACGTCGTGGACTCGGAGCAGCTGCGCGCCCTGCTCCGCCGCCTTGACGGCAAGGGCAAGGCTGCCACCCAGCCGCTGGTCGGCCGCCGCCTCGTTGGACAGCGCGCCGATGGTCCGTTTGCGGCTGGCGCCGACGACCACGGGGCAACCGAGCGCGTGGAACAGTGCCAGACCGTTCATCAGCTCGAGGTTGTGGCCCACAGCCTTGCCGAACCCGAAACCGGGATCGACCAGGATCAGCGAGCGATCGATCCCTGCCGTCTCGGCCGCCGCGATGCGTTCCTCCAGCCATAGATAAACCTCGACCAGCACATCGTCGTACCGGGGTTGCTCCTGCATCGTCTCGGGGCTCCCCTGGTGGTGCATCAACACCACCGGCACCCGCGCCGCCGCGACCGTTTCCGCCGACCGGGGGTCGAAGGTCAGCGCGGAGACGTCGTTGACCAGTCCCGCGCCCGCGGCGAGCGCAGCGGTCATCACGTCGGCCTTGCGGCTATCGACCGAGAC
>JACCSV010000296.1 GCA_013812805.1 Sphingomonas sp.
CCCGCGCCGCCGCGACCGTTTCCGCCGACCGGGGGTCGAAGGTCAGCGCGGAGACGTCGTTGACCAGTCCCGCGCCCGCGGCGAGCGCAGCGGTCATCACGTCGGCCTTGCGGCTATCGACCGAGACCGCAACACCGCCCGCGGCGAGCTGCCGGATCACTGGCTCGATTCGCTCGATCTCGTCACCCGCCCACACCGGCTTGGCGCCGGGACGAGTCGATTCGCCGCCGACATCGATTATCGCAGCGCCCTGCTCCGCCATTCGTGCGCCCGCAGCGGCGGCATCGGCCGCTCCGTCATACTGGCCGCCGTCGGAAAAGCTGTCGGGAGTAGCGTTGACGATCCCCATCACCTGCGGCTGGTCGAGCCGAACGGTGCGCTCGCCGAGCTTCAGCGGCGGCCGGGGGGAGGTTAGCGCCTGCCACTGCGGCGCCGTCGCCGCGTCGAGGCGGCTTTCAATGTCCGCCACCGGAACCAGCTCGGCCGAAACCCGGCGGTTGCCCTCGACCTGCAGCAGTTCGACCGCCGAAAACCAGCACATGCCGCCGGCGAGCCGGGCGACCTTGCCGTCATGACCGAAAGGCGAATCGACGAAGGCGGTGGGGCGGACGAGGGTTCGCATCAGCCCTTTTGCGCCGAAAGATAGCGTTGGCGGACGCTATCGAGCGGCTGAATCTGGCCGTCCTGCTCGACATGCCAGAAGGTCCAGCCGTTGCACGAGGGCGTTCGCTGCAACGCCGCCCCGACCTTGTGGATCGATCCGATCTGATCGCCGCTGGCAACGGACCCGTCGCTGCACACTCTGGCGCTCCAGCGCCGCCTGGCATCGGTCAGCTCCGTCCCCGGCGCGATGATTCCGCTCTCGACCAGCAGCCCGAACGGAATCCGCGGCGCCGACCTTTTGTCCGGCATTCCGGTCATGGCACTTTCATCGAGAGGCAGCGTCGAAGCAATCCGCCGGCGCGCGACCTTCACATAGGCTTTCTCGCGCTCGATCCCGACCCAGTGCCGGCGCAGGCGCCGAGCGACGGCGCCGGTCGTTCCGGTGCCGAAGAACGGGTCGAGCACGACATCGCCCGGCTTGGTGCAGGCCAGCAGGATCCGGTACAGCAAGCCCTCCGGCTTCTGGGTCGGGTGCGCCTTGACGCCGTCGGCCCCCTTGACCCGCTCGGCGCCGCCGCAGATCGGCAGCACCCAGTCCGAGCGCATTTGCAGATCGTCGTTGAGCGCCTTCATCGCGCGATAGTTGAACGTGTAGCGCGCCCGTTCGTCCTTGGCGCACCACAGCAGGGTTTCATGAGCGTTGGTGAAGCGGGTGCCACGGAAGTTGGGCATCGGGTTGGACTTGCGCCAGATGATGTCGTTGAGGATCCAGAACTCGGCGTCCTGGAGCAGCGCGCCGACGCGGTAGATGTTGTGATAGCTGCCGATCACCCAGATGGTGCCGTTGTCCTTGAGCACCCGCTTGGCTTCGGCGAGCCAGGCGCGGGTGAAATCGTCATAGGCGGCGATGCTGTCGAACTTGTCCCAGTCGTTATCGACCGCGTCGACCCGGCCGCCTTCGGGGCGGAACAGGTCGCCACCGAGCTGCAGATTGTACGGCGGGTCGGCAAAGATCATGTCCACCGACTTGTCCGGGAGCTTCGCCATCTCGGCGATGCAGTCGCCCTCGAGGAGCGTGTCGAGCTTGAGCTCCGGTTTCGCCTTCGGCGCAGCCGGACGAGTGCGGACGCGCCTGTCCGCGATAGGCGTGATTAGATTCATGCCTGTGATTGCCCCCTGTTGACTGCAGAAGGTGAGTCAGGCCGGACTCCGCGTCAAGCCGAGGGCGGCCGAAGGCTCCGGCAAAACCGCTAGATCGGCTGTGGATTAGCCGCGATCACCACAACATCTTGAGTCGGTCCAGCCGGTTTGGCCTCAATCGCTGGTGGGTGTGGCGCAAAGGACTCGCCGGCCACGATTTCGAAAATCTCGAGCTCCGGCTGGGCCCGGGCGGCCTCGATTTCGCGCACCGGAGCGAAGCTTCGCCGATGCAGCGGCGTCGGGCCGAGGCTGTTGAGCGCCCGATAGTGCTGGGGCGTGCCGTACCCGCGATTGGTCTCCCAGCCATAGCCCGGCCATTGCTGCGCATACTCCGCCATCATCCGGTCGCGAGTGACCTTGGCGACGATGGACGCCGCCGCGATCGACCGGCACTTGGCGTCGCCGGCGATGATCGCTTTGGAAGGCCGCTGCCAGCGCGGGCAGGCATTGCCGTCGACCAGCACCCACCCCGGCTCGACCCCAAGCGCTTCAACCGCCCGGGTCATTGCGAGCATCCGCGCCCAGTAGATGTTGATCGAGTCGATCTCCTCGACGCTGGCGACGCCGACCGCCCAGGCCGCGCATTTGACCAGCTTCGCGTAGATCGCCTCGCGCTTTTCGATCGGAAGGTTCTTGGAATCGTCGATCCCACGCGGAAACTTGCCGCGGTCGAGGATCACGGCCGCAGCCACCACCGGTCCGGCGAGCGGCGCGCAACCTGCTTCGTCGACCCCGGCCAAAGGCTCCGGAAATCCGATCTCGAGCTTGAAGCAGGGGCGCGCCATGCCGCTAGCTTATTGGGCGGGCGGGCAGCTCGCCAGTAGCCGATTGAAATTATTGTGGACTAGTCAATGCGCCAAGGCGGGAAGCGCCGCGCTTCACCCGCCTTGTAGAGGAAGACGATGTTGCCGGAGGGGTCCTTAAGGCATGCCTCGCGCCACATCCACGGCTGGTTCCTCGGCCCATGCTCGAACGGCAGGCCGGAACGCGCCAGCCGCTCGACCCGCTCGTCGAGGTCGTCGCACTCGAAATAAATCGCGACCGTGCCAGTGATTTCCTGCTCCGGGTCGATCTGCACCGACATGGTGGCGCCGCCGGCGGTCTCGAACCGCGCGTAACCATTCTCCGGGCTGTCGACGATCTGCCGCAGACCGAGGCGCCGGTAGAAGTCGACGCTCTTGGCGTAGTCGTGACCGGTGACGGTGACCTGATTGAGACGCGGGCCGGCGCCGACGTCGAGCCGGACTTGCGAATGCCCCAACGGTCCCGACCCCTGACCCAGCCCCGGAGCTTCCAGCAGCGCGACCCGAACGAACGCGCGCGCGCGCGCCACCGCATCGGCCAGCGTCGAGCCTTCAGCGAGGAACAAGGCGATAGCACTGGCCAGCGTGCAGCCGGTGCCGTGGGTGCTGGTGGTGTCGATCCGCTGCCCCTGCCAGCTGGTCATATTGTCGGTTTCGATCAGCGCGTCGGCAAGCGCGTCGCCTTCCTCGTGCCCGCCCTTGATCAGCACCGCGCAGCCATGCTCGCCGACCAGGTGAAGCGCCCCTGCGACTGGGTCCTCTTCGGCGGTCAGCGCCTTCAATTCGGGCAGATTCGGCGTGGCGATCGTCGCGACTTTCATCAACTTGCCGAACGCCGCCACCGTCGCCTCGTCCGCGAGCACCGAGCCGCTGGTCGCGACCATCACCGGGTCGAACACGATCGGCAGGTCGGGCAGCTCGGCCTTCATCGCCTCGAGCCGGGCCGCGACCTGCACGGCGGTGAAGGCACTGCCGATCATCCCGATCTTGACCGCGTCGACTCCGATGTCCCCGGCGACTGCGTCGATTTGGGCCAGCACCATTTCCGCCGGCACCGGATGCACTGCGTCGACGCCGAGCGTGTTTTGCGCGGTCAGCGCGGTGATCGCGGTCATCGCGTGGCCGCCAAGCATGGTGATGGTCTTGATGTCGGCCTGGATACCCGCGCCGCCGCCCGAATCGGATCCGGCAATGACGAGGATCCGCGCCGTCGAGCTCACTGCTGCCGAGCCCGCCGCGTTCCCACTGACGATCTGTTCCATGTGCACGGGCGTCGACATGCGCTCCAAATCGCAAACAAAGCGTTCACGATGCTCTCGCCACAGCCTCGCAAATGTCGTCGACGATGCGCGCGACGAGCTCGGAATCGTCGCCTTCGGCCATCACCCTGATCAGCGGTTCGGTCCCGGATTTGCGAATCAACAAGCGCCCACGGCCGCTCAGCTCCAACTCCGCGTCGGCAATCCGCTGCTGCACCGACTGCTGCTCGAGCGGCGCGCCGCCTTGAAACCGAACGTTCTTGAGCAGTTGCGGGACCGGTTCGAACTGGGCGAGCACTTGGCTCGCCGGCTTGCCGCTGTCGACCACCGCCGCAAGCACCTGCAGCGCGGCGACGAGGCCGTCCCCGGTGGTCGAGTGGTCGGCAAGAATGATGTGCCCGGACTGCTCCCCGCCGACATTGCAGCCCATCTCCCGCATTTTCTCCAGGACGTAACGGTCGCCGACCTGCGTTCTGACCATGTCGATCCCGGCATCGGTCAAACGCCGCTCCAGCCCCAGGTTCGACATCACCGTCGTCACCAGCGCACCCTTGAGCGCGCCCCGCCTTTGCTGTTCGAGCGCGATCAGCGCCATCAACTGGTCGCCGTCGGTTATCCGCCCCGCTTCGTCGACGATAATGACTCGGTCGGCATCGCCGTCGAGCGCAATCCCGATGTCGGCGCCGCTTGCGACGACGCTTTCCTGCAGCTGTTCCGGCCTGGTGGAGCCGCAGCCGTCATTGATATTGATGCCGTCGGGGCTGACTCCGATCGGGATCACCTCGGCGCCAAGCTCCCAAAGCGCATCGGGGGCGACGTGGTAAGCGGCGCCATTGGCGCAATCGACGACGATCTTGAGCCCGTCCAGCCGAAGCCGGTCCGGGAAGGTCGACTTGGCGTGGTGGACATAGCGGCCGCGAGCATCGTCGATCCGCTTGGCCCGGCCGATGCTTGCCGGAGCAGCAAGGTTGGGCGGCTGGTCAAGCCGGTCCTCGATCGCCTTTTCGGCAGCGTCGCTGAGCTTGTACCCGTCGGGGCCGAACAGCTTGATGCCATTGTCGAAATAAGGGTTGTGCGAGGCGGAGATCATTACCCCGATGTCGGCGCGCATCGATGTCGTCAGCATCGCCACCGCCGGCGTCGGCATCGGGCCCAGCAGCACGACGTCCATTCCGACGCTGGTGAAGCCCGCGACTAGCGCCGATTCCATCATATAGCCGGACAACCGCGTGTCCTTGCCGATCACCACCCGGTGGCGGTGATCCCCGCGCGAGAAATGCACTCCCGCCGCCTGGCCGACGCGAAGCGCCATCTGCGCAGTCATCGGCTCGCTGTTGGTCAGACCGCGAATGCCGTCCGTGCCAAAGAATCTGCGGGTCATGGACAGGCGTTTAGCGCGCGAAGCCGACAGGTGCGAACTTCAGCGCCGGTA
>JACCSV010000177.1 GCA_013812805.1 Sphingomonas sp.
CAACATCCGCCTCGACGTCCGCCAGCGCCAGGTGATGCGGATCCTGCCGCGCGTCCATGACGAAGTGAACGAGGAGTGGATACACGACAAGACCCGCCACCATGTGGACGCGCTGGTCAGGAAGCGGCTCGACCGGCCGTGGGTGCGGGACAAAGCGGGCAAGCTTCGTGAGGCGAGCTGGCGCGACGCGCTCGACCTGTTTGCGAAGCGGCTGAAGGCGGCGGGGCCGAGCGTTGCTGCCATAGCCGGCGACCTGCTCGACGCCGAGACGATGTACGCCGCCAAGGCACTGCTGCGCGGCCAGGGCTCGACCTTGCTCGAAGGCCGGCAGACCGGGCTCGATTATGACGTGTCGAACCTAGCGGCGGTCGCCTTCAACTCGACCATCGCCGAGATCGAGCTGGCCGACGCGGTGCTTCTGGTCGGCACCAACCCGCGCTGGGAAGCGCCGCTCGTCAACACCCGCCTGCGCAAGATCGCACGCACCGGCGGCAGGATTTTCGCCATTGGCCCGGAAGTCGACCTGGCGATGCGCGTCGAGTGGCTCGGCGATGATCTCAAGCTGCTCGGCAACCTCCCCAAGGCGGTGACGGAGGCGTTCGCCAAAGCGCAACGCCCGGCGGTGATCGTCGGCCCGGGAGCGCTTGGCGCGGGCGGCTTTGGCGCTGCACTGGCGCTGGTCGAGCCGTTCGGCCTGGTTCGAGAGGGCTGGAACGGCTTCAACGTCATCCACACCGCCGCATCGCGGATGGCCGGGCTGATCCTCGGCTATGCGCAGCGTGGTGGAATCGCTGACATCGAGGCTGCTGCACCGCAGGTCATGCTCTTCCTCGGGGCCGACGAGGTCGATCCCGCTCGCTTTGTCGGCAGCTTCAAGGTCTACATCGGCCACCACGGCGACCGCGGCGCGGCCTCGGCTGACCTGGTGCTGCCGGGCGCGGCGTACAGCGAGAAGCACGGAACCTACGTCAACTTGGAAGGGCGGGTTCAGCGCGGCGAGAAAGCGGTATTCCCGCCCGGCGAAGCGCGCGAGGACTGGAGCATTTTCCGCGCGGCTTCCGACCTCCTCGGCCAGCCGCTGCCGTTCGACCGCTTCCACCAGCTCCACCAGGCGATGGTCGCCGAGCATCCCGAGCTTGGCATCGACGGGCGGATCGCGCTTAACTGGGCGCCGCCGAAGCTGGACGCCAAGGCCCAAGGTCCGGTTCGCTACCCGATTGCCGATTTCTATCTGACCAACGCCATCTGCCGCGCCAGCCCGACGATGCACGTCTGCTCGCGCGAAGTGCTGCACGGCGAGCCGACGCTCGAGGCGGCAGAGTGACGGGGCTGCGTGATGAGTTCCTCCCTGCGAGCGCAGCTCGTGGGGAGGGGGACCATGCCAAGCATGGTGGAGGGGTTCGGCACAGCGCCAGTTACCCCTCC
This sequence comes from Sphingomonas sp., assembly GCA_013812805.1. Lineage (GTDB taxonomy): Bacteria > Pseudomonadota > Alphaproteobacteria > Sphingomonadales > Sphingomonadaceae > Sphingomicrobium. The sequence goes on from JACCSV010000177.1 coordinate 1,426, forward strand.
CCCATTCGCTCTGCGGCGAATGGTCCCCCTCCCCATCGCGTTGCGATAGGGAGGAGCTGCAAGTGACTGCCTGGTTCCAGAACTGGTTCACCTACGAATGGTCGTGGTTTATCGCGACAATGGTGGGCATCCTGGTGATCGCCTTCCCGCTGATGCTGGCGGTGGCGATGATCATTTATGCCGACCGCAAGATCTGGGCGGCGATCGCGCTGCGTCGCGGGCCCAACGTGGTCGGCCCGTTCGGGCTGCTCCAAAGCTTTGCCGACGGCCTCAAGGTGTTCCTGAAGGAAACCATCGTCCCGTCCGCGGCCAACAAGGGCCTGTTCCTGGTCGCGCCGATCATGAGCTTCACCGTCGCGCTGATCGTCTGGGCGGTGATCCCGTTCGATGCCGGCGTGGTGCTCGCCGACATCAACGTCGGGCTGCTCTACGTGCTCGCCGCCTCCTCGCTCGGGGTTTACGGCGTGATCATCGCCGGCTGGGCGTCCAACTCCAAATATCCCTTCTATTCGGCGCTTCGGGCTGCCGCGCAGATGGTCAGCTACGAAGTGTCGATCGGCTTCGTCCTGATCAGCGTCGTGCTTTACGCCAACACCTTCAACCTCAGCGGCATCGTGCTGGCGCAGGAGGGACACATCTTCGGCCTGCTCAACGGCTTCGGCTTCAACCCCCTGCTGTTCCCGATGGCGGTGGTGTTCCTGATCAGCTCGATGGCCGAGACCTTCCGCACGCCGTTCGACCTGACCGAAGCCGAAAGCGAGCTCGTCGCCGGCTTCCAGACCGAATATTCGTCAATGAGCTTCGCGCTCTTTTGGCTCGGCGAATATGGCAACGTCATCCTGATGTGCGCGCTCAATGCACTGCTGTTCTGGGGCGGGTGGCTGCCGCCGCTCAACATCGACCTGATCCCATGGTTCGATATCCCCGGCATCCTCTGGCTGTTCGCCAAGATGATGGTCTTCTTCTTCGTCTTCAGCTGGGTTCGGGCGACGGTGCCGCGCTACCGCTACGACCAGCTGATGCGGCTGGGGTGGAAGATATTCCTGCCGCTCAGCATCGCCTCCGTCGTCATCGTCTCCGGCTGGCTGATGCTGACCCGCTATGGAGTGGGCGCATGATCGCTCACTGGATCAAGTCCTTCACCTTGTGGGAGCTGGTGCGCGCCCATGCGCTGACTCTGAAATATTTCTTCAAGCCCAAGGCCACCATAAATTATCCGTACGAAAAAGTGCCGCAGAGCCCGCGCTTCCGCGGCGAGCATGCGCTTCGCCGCTATCCCAACGGCGAGGAGCGCTGCATCGCCTGCAAGCTGTGCGAGGCGATTTGCCCGGCGCTCGCCATCACCATCGAGTCCGAGCCGCGCGAGGACGGCAGCCGCCGCACCACCCGCTACGACATCGACATGGTCAAATGCATCTACTGCGGCCTGTGCGAGGAAGCCTGCCCGGTGGACGCCATCGTCGAGGGGCCGAACCTGGAGTTCGCAACCGAGACCCGCGAGGAATTGCTTTACGACAAGACCAAGCTGCTCGCCAACGGCGACCGCTGGGAGCAGGCGATCGCCGCCAACCTTGCCGCTGATGCACCCTACCGATAAGCGCGCGGCAACAGGGCCTCCAGTTTGATCGCACTCCTCGCCTTTTACCTTTTCGCGACGCTCACCATCGCTTCGGCGGTGGCGGTGATCTTTGCGCGCAACCCGGTGCATTCGGTGCTTTGGCTGATCCTGTCCTTCTTCAACGCCGCGGGACTGATGCTGCTCGCCGGCGCCGAGTTCATCGCGCTGCTGCTGGTGATCGTTTACGTCGGCGCGGTCGCGGTGCTGTTCCTGTTCGTCGTGATGATGCTCAACATCGACTTCGGCGAGCTTCGCTCCGGCTTTACCGCTAACCTGCCGTTCGGGATTATCATCGCACTGGTCTTGCTGGCGGAGATCGTCATCGCCATCAGCGCCTGGAACTCGGGGCCCGGGATCAGCGGCGCGGCGCCGCCGGAATCCTCGCAGCCCAACATCGTTGCCCTGGGGGAGCTACTCTATAGCCGTTACCTGTTCCCGTTCGAGCTCGCCGGGCTGATCCTGCTGGTGGCGATGATCGGTGCGATTGTCCTCACCCACCGAAGCCGCGGTGACGCCCGCGGCCAGGATGCGAGCAAGCAGATCCGCCGCCGCCCCGAGGATGCGGTGCGCAACACCAACCCCGCCTCGGGCGAAGGCATCGAGCTGTGATCAGCCTCAATCATTACCTCGCCGTTGGCGCGATCCTGTTCGTGCTTGGCGTGCTCGGCATCTTCATCAACCGCCGCAACGTCATCCTGATGCTGATGGCGATCGAGCTGATCCTGCTCGCGGTGAACATCAACCTCGTCGCTTTCTCCGCCTTCCTTGGCGATCTCGCCGGGCAGGTGATGGCAATGTTTGTGCTTACGGTCGCGGCCGCAGAAGCCGCTATCGGGCTTGCCATCCTGGTCATCTTCTTCCGCCGGCGCGGCTCGATCGCCGTCGACCAGGTCAACCGGATGCGCGGCTGATGGATACCGGCCTCTCGCTCCAGCTGATCGTCTTCCTGCCGCTCGTCGCAGCGATTGTCGCCGGCCTGCTGGGCCGCTGGATCGGCGCGACCGCCGCCAAGGTGCTTACGACCGGCGCCTTGTTCGTCGGCGCGGTCCTGTCCTGGCCGATCCTCTTCTCGTTCATCGCCGGCGGCGCCGAAGCGCAAGTGGTGCCGGTGCTAGACTGGATCCACTCCGGCGACCTGCAGGTCGACTGGGCGCTCCGGCTCGATACTTTGACCGCAGTGATGCTGGTGGTCGTCACCAGCGTCTCCAGCCTCGTCCACCTCTACAGCTGGGGCTATATGGAGGAGGACCCGGGCCAGTCGCGGTTCTTCGCTTATCTGTCGCTGTTCAGCTTTTCGATGCTGATGCTGGTGACGGCCGATGACTTGGTGCAGATGTTCTTCGGCTGGGAAGGCGTCGGTCTCGCCTCCTATCTGCTGATCGGCTTCTGGTACCACAAGCCTTCCGCCAATGCCGCGGCCTTGAAGGCGTTCGTCGTCAATCGCGTCGGTGATTTCGGCTTCAGCCTCGGCATCTTCGGCACCTTCCTGGTGTTCGGCACCGTCTCGATCCCGGCGATCCTCGAGGCGGCTCCGGGGATGGCCGGCGCGACCATCGGCTTTGCCGGCATGCGCGTCGATACGATGACCTTGCTGTGCCTGCTGCTGTTCGTCGGCGCGATGGGCAAGTCGGCGCAGCTCGGGCTTCACACCTGGCTCCCCGACGCGATGGAAGGCCCGACCCCGGTCAGCGCCCTCATCCACGCAGCGACGATGGTCACCGCCGGCGTCTTCATGGTCTGTCGGCTCTCACCGATGTTCGAGGTCAGCGTCACTGCCCAGCACGTCGTCATCTATGTCGGCGCGATCACCGCTTTCGTCGCGGCGACGATCGGCACGTCGCAGAACGACATCAAGCGGGTGGTCGCTTATTCGACGATGTCGCAGCTCGGCTACATGTTCTTCGCCGCCGGCGTCGGCGCTTACGGCGCGGCGATGTTCCATTTGTTCACCCACGCCTTTTTCAAGGCGCTGCTGTTCCTCGGGGCGGGGTCGGTGATCCACGCGATGCACCACGAGCAGGACATGCGCTTCTACGGCGCGTTGCGGAAGGAAATCCCGTTCACCTTCTGGGTGATGGTGGTCGGCACTTTGGCGATCACCGGGGTTGGGATCGCCGGCGTCGGCTTTGCCGGCTACCACAGCAAGGACGCGATCCTGGAGAGCGCATTCGCAAGCGGCAGCGTGCCGGGCGGGATCGCCTTTTTCCTCGGCGGGGTCGCGGCATTGCTAACCAGTTTCTATTCCTGGCGGCTAATTTTCCTCACCTTCTTCGGCAAGCCGCGATGGGCCGAGTCCGAGCATATCCAGCACGCGCTCCATGGCGAGCATGACGATCCCGCGCACGAGCATGGCGATAGCTCGCACGGCAAGGCGACGCCTTCGGCGGGCACCGGCGGCTACCACCCGCACGAAAGCCCGCTGACGATGCTGATCCCGATCGGCCTGTTGGCGCTCGGCGCGATCGTCACAGGCTTCCTGTTCAGCCACCAATTCCTCGATTCCGCCGAATTCTGGCACGGTAGCATCGCCTTCGACGAAGGTCTTGCCCATGCGATGCACGAGGTGCCTTTATGGGTGAAATTTACCGCCACCGTTGCCATGCTGGCCGGCCTGTTCATCGCCTGGCACAATTACATCCGCAGGCCGGGAGCAGCGGGCGCGTTCGTGGCGCAATTCCCCGCGATCCATCGCTTCGTGCTCAACAAATGGTATTTCGACGAGCTGTACGACCGGATTTTCGTCCGCCCGTCGCTGTGGCTGGGGCGGCTGTTCTGGCATCGCGGTGACGAGAAGACGATCGACCGCTTCGGCCCGCACGGCGCGGCCTATGCCGTCGGCATTGGCAACCGCCTGACCACGCGCCTGCAATCCGGCTATCTCTACAGCTATGCGCTGGTGATGCTGCTCGGACTCGTCGGCGCCGCCAGCTGGGCGCTCTGGTGGGCCAAGTGACCGCAGTTTCGACCGGGCTCCCACTGCTGTCCATCCTGATCGCGCTCCCGCTCGTTGCCGGGATGGTCTGCCTGTTCGTCGGCGCCAACGCTGCCCGCTGGATCGCGCTGGTGACAACCCTTGTCCTGTTCGCAATCGGCATCGGCATGTGGCTCGGCTTCAACCCCGACGGGCCACAGTGGCAGTTCGTCGAGAATGTCTCCCTCGGCAGCGGCCTTCGGTGGGCACTCGGCATCGACGGCATCGCGCTGATGCTGACGATGCTGACCCTGTTCCTGATGCCGATCTGCATCGGCGCCTCCTGGCGCGCGATCGACAATCGCGTGCCGGAATATATGGCGTCATTCCTGCTGATGGAGGCGCTGATGATCGGCGTTTTCGCCGCGCAGGACCTGTTCCTGTTCTATGTCTTCTTCGAAGGCGGGCTGATCCCGATGTATCTGATCATCGGCATCTGGGGCGGGGCCGAGCGCATCAAGGCCAGCTACAAATTCTTCCTCTACACTTTGTTTGGCTCCGTACTGATGCTGATCGCGATGCTGTACATGGCGATCACCGCTGGGACGACGTCGATCCCCGCGCTGATGGCCTACGACTTCGCACCAGAAGCGCAGCAGTGGCTGTGGCTGGCTTTCTTCGCCAGCTTTGCGGTCAAGATGCCGATGTGGCCGGTCCACACCTGGCTGCCGGACGCCCACGTCCAGGCGCCGACCGCGGGCTCGGTGATTCTCGCCGGCGTGCTTCTGAAGATGGGCGGCTACGGCTTCGTTCGCTTTTCGCTGCCGATGTTCCCGGAAGGCTCCGCGCAATTCGTGCCTTTGGTGTTCACATTGTCGGGCATCGCCATCGTCTACACCTCGCTGGTGGCGCTGGTGCAGCGCGACATGAAGAAGCTGATCGCTTATTCGTCGGTCGCGCACATGGCGTTCGTCACCTTCGGCCTCTTCGCCTTCAACCGCCAGGGGATCGAGGGCGCGCTGATCGTCATGCTCAGCCATGGCTTGGTCTCGGGCGCGCTCTTCCTGTGCGTCGGCGTCATCTACGACCGGCTCCACACCCGCGAGATCGCGGCCTACGGCGGGCTGTCGAACAACATGCCGGGCTACGCGCTGCTGTTCATGCTGTTCACCATGGCCAGCGTCGGGCTTCCCGGCACCAGCGGCTTCGTCGGCGAATTCCTGGCGCTGGTCGGCACCTACCGGGTGTCGACGTGGGCGGCGATCGTCGCCACCACCGGAATCATCCTCGGCGCCGCTTACATGCTGTGGCTCTACTGGCGCGTCGCGTTTGGCCAGGCGCGCACCGCCGAAGCGGGAACCATGGTCGACCTCAGCCCGCGCGAGTGGATGCTGCTGGCGCCGATCGCCGCCGGCGTCCTGTGGATGGGCGTTTACCCGGAAAGTTTCCTGCGGCCGATGCGTAACGACGTCGGGCGGCTCCTCGAGCGGGTCGAGCGAGCCGCTCCCGCCGGTGACTCGCATCTGGTGCGCGGCGCTGCAAAGCCGGCTGCCGAAGCACCTGCGGTAGAGGCGAGCCATTGATGTCGTATTTCGCCCCCATCCTGCCTGAACTGATCCTCACCGTTGGCGGGATCGTCCTGATGATGGTCGCGGCGATCGGCGGCCGGCGCAGCGCCGGCCTCACCAGCTGGGCGGCAATCGCTTTGCTTATCGGCGCAACGGTCGCGCTGATCGGCGAACCTTCGAATGCGGGAGCGCTGTTCGGCGGGCTCATCGCCGCCGACTGGTTCGCCTCGTTCGGCAAGGCGATCATCTTCCCGGCCGCGGCGATTTCGATCCTCGTTGCCCATCGCTGGTTCGAGCGCGGCACCGAGCACGCGCCGGAATATGCGGTACTAATCCTGTTCAGCTGCGTCGGCATGGCGGTAATGGTCTCGGCGACCAACCTGATGACGCTTTACATCGGACTTGAGCTGCAGAGTCTCTCCGCCTACGTGCTCGCTTCCTACCGCCGGACCGACGACCGCTCGGCCGAGGCGGGGCTCAAATATTTCGTTCTCGGCGCGCTCGCCAGCGGAATCCTGCTCTACGGCATCTCGCTGCTTTACGGCTTCACCGGCACAATGAACTTCTCCGGCCTGTCAGCGGCATTCGCGCGCGATGGCGCCGATTCGCTCGGCCTGTTGTTCGGCCTCGTTTTCCTGCTCGCCGGAATCGCGTTCAAGGCCAGTGCGGTGCCGTTTCACATGTGGACTCCAGACGTTTACGAAGGCGCGCCGACACCGGTCACCGCTTTCTTCGCCTCCGCCCCGAAGGCCGCGGCGGTGCTGCTGGCGGTGCGAGTCTGCCTCGAAGGACTGGGCCCGGCGATCGATGCCTGGCGGCAGATCATGATCTTCGCCGCGCTCGCCTCGATCTTCCTCGGCGCGGTTGCCGCCTGGGGGCAGACCAACATCAAACGGCTGCTGGCTTATTCGTCGATCAACAACGTCGGCTTCGCTCTGATCGGCCTCGCTGCGGGCGGCGTCGCGGGCGCCTCGTCGGTGCTGTTCTACATGGCAGTCTACATCGTCATGACTCTCGGCGCCTTCCTGTGCGTGCTGTGGATGCGTGGGCCCGACGGCGAGCCGGTCGAGGACGTGGCAAGCCTGTCGGGGCTGTCGCAAACCCGCCCCGCCTTTGCTGCAGCGCTCGCCATGTTCATGTTCAGCCTCGCAGGAATCCCGCCCCTGTTCGGCTTCTGGGCCAAGCTGGTGGTGTTCAATGCCGCGGTCGAGGCGGGGCTGTTGGCGCTCGCGGTCGCCGGCATCATCGGCACGGTCGTCGGCGCTTATTATTACCTACGGATCATCAAGATCCTTTATTTCGACGAGCCGACGGGGACGATGCCGCGAGTGCGGGCACCGATCGAGGGCGCGTTGATGTTCGCTGCGGCGCTGGCCGTCTCGCCGATCGGCTATTTGCTGATCGGCCCGCTGGGCGCGCTGTCCGACCGCGCCGCCGGATCGCTGTTCTGAGCCGAATCCGGATTGTCGAGCGCACCGGCTCGACCAACGCCGACCTGATTGGCGATGCCCACGCCCGCGAAGGCGACTGGCTTGTTGCTCTCGAACAGACCGCTGGCCGCGGCCGGCAGGGCCGCGACTGGCTGTCCGCGGCCGGCAATTTCCTCGGCAGCACCATCGTCGAACTCGCCGCCGGCGATCCGCCGCCACAGTCGCTGTCGCTGGTCGCGGGCCTGGCGCTGATCGAAGCGGCCGATGTCGTGCCCGGCCAGCCGCTGATGCTCAAATGGCCTAACGATTTGCTACTTGGGGCCGCCAAGGTCGCCGGGATCCTGCTGGAACGGCAGGACCAGCGCGTGGTCATCGGCCTTGGAGTCAACCTGGCGCACGCTCCAGCAGTCGAGGGGCGTAGCGTCGCCCACCTGAGCGGCCACCTGACCCCGCAGGCCTTCGCACCGCTGCTCGCGGCCAGCATGACGCGAATGCTGATGCTGTGGCGAACCAGTGCTCCCGAGACGTTCGCACGCGCCTGGCTTGCCCGGGCTCATCCAGTGGGGACGGAACTGACCGTTCATGCCAGCGCCGAGGAGGTCATCTCCGGAAAGTTCGCGGGGATCGATGCCGATGGCGCACTCCGGCTGCTGCGCACCGACGGCGGCGAACAGCTCGTCCGCGCCGGCGATGTCGAACTCGGCTAGATTGCAGACACTCGCCAAGCCCGCGTCGCGCGACTAGGGAGCCGCATGCTTCTCGCCATCGACGCAGGCAATACCAACGTCGTCTTCGCTTTGGTCGAAGGCGGCGAGATCAAGGCGCGCTGGCGCATCGCGTCCGATCCCCGGCGCACCGCCGACCAATATTCCGTTTGGCTTTACCAATTGCTGGAGATGGAGGGGCGGTCCCACCGAGACATCGACGCGGTGATCATCGGCACGGTGGTGCCCCGCGCGCTCCACAATCTGGAAGTGCTCAGCGTCAAATATTTCCACGTAGAGCCGATGATTGCTGGTCAGGGCACGGCGCAATGGCCGATCGCCCTCGACGTCGACGAACCGCAGAGCGTCGGCGCCGATCGGGCGCTCAACGCCATCGCCGCGCACGCCAAGCATGACGGGGACCTGGTCGTCGTCGACTTCGGCACCGCCACCACCTTCGACGTGGTCGCTGCAGACGGCGCTTATAAGGGCGGGATCATTGCGCCCGGGATCAACCTGTCGCTCGACGCCCTGGTCAACGCCGCAGCCAAGTTACCGCGCATCGCAATTGAGGTGCCGGACAGCGCAAGCGTGATCGGACGAACCACCGAAAGCCAGATGCTGATCGGTATATATTGGGGTTATGTGGCGATGATCGAAGGCCTGGTGGCGCGGGTGAGACAGGAGGTAGCAGAACCGGTGAAGGTGATTGCGACCGGCGGGCTGGCAACCCTGTTCGACCGCCACAGCGACGTCTTCGACGCAATCGAGCCCGACCTCACGATCCAGGGGTTGAGCCTGCTCCACGAGCAGGTCTCGGCAAGCGCATGACTCCCGGCGAAGAGCTATTGTTCTGCGCGCTCGGTGGGTCGGGCGAGATCGGCATGAACGTCAATCTGTACGGTTGCCGCGGCCATTGGCTTATGGTCGACCTTGGCCTGACCTTTGCCGACCCCGGATACCCCGGCATCGACCTTATCCTCCCCGACCTCAGCTTCATCGAGCACCAGCAGGACCGGCTGGCCGGAATCATCCTCAGCCACGGGCATGAAGACCATATCGGCGCGCTTCCCTATCTCGCCCACGACCTCAAGGTCCCGCTTTACGCAACGCCGTTCACCGCGGCGCTGATCGCCGGCAAGCTGGAGGAAGAGGGCCTTAGCGGTCATGTCGAGCTCAACGTCATCGAGCGCCAGGGAAGCGTCGAGCTGGGGCCGTTCAAGATCCGCTTCGTCGCGCTTGCCCACTCGATCCCGGAAGGCAACGGCCTGCTCATCGAGACCCCGCACGGACGCGTCTTTCACACCGGCGACTGGAAGATCGACGAAACGCCGGTGCTGGCCCAACCCTCGAGCTCGGAGACGCTCAAGGCGATCGGCGACGCCGGCGTGCTGGCGCTGGTCTGCGACTCCACCAACGCCTTTCAAGAGGAGCCGTCGGGCTCCGAAGCCGGCGTTCGCGACGGTCTCCGCGAGCAAGTGGCGAAAGCCCGCGGCCGCGTTCTGATCACCACCTTTGCTTCCAACGCGGCTCGGCTCGACACCATCGGCAAGGTCGCGATCGAGACCGGACGGCAAGTGTGCGTTGCCGGCCGCTCGCTGGACCGCATCCTGCGGGTCGCCAGGGCGACCGGCTATCTGTTCGATTTCCCGCCGCCGGTGTCGTTCGAGGAGGCGATGCGGCTGCCGAAGGACGAGGTGCTGATCGTCGCCACCGGCGGGCAGGGGGAGCCCCGCGCCGCGCTCGGCCGGATTGCCACCGACAGCCACGAGCTCAAGCTTGGCAACGGCGATACCGTAATCTTCTCGTCGAAGATCATCCCCGGCAACGAAGTATCGATCGGCAAGATCATGGACGCATTGTCGGACCTTGGCGTCCTGATCGTCACCGAGCGCCAGGCGCACGTCCACGTCTCCGGCCACCCGGGCCGCCCTGAGCTTGCGGCGATGTACGAGTGGATCCGTCCCGAGATCATCGTCCCCGTCCACGGGGAAGCGCGGCACCTGGCCGAGCAGGCCCGCTTCGCGCTCGCTCGGGGCATTCCCAAAGCCGTGTTGCAGAAGAACGGCGACGTGATTCGCTTGGCTCCGGGCGAAGCGAAGAAGATCGACGAGGTCCGAGTCGGCCGCCTCGTCCTCGACGGCGACATGATCCTGCCGGCCGACGGTTCGACAATCACGGAGCGCCGGCGGATCGGCGTCAACGGGCTGATCACCGTCGCGCTTCCGGTCGGCCGCGACGGCAGCCTCGCGGGCAGTCCGCACATCCGCCCGTTCGGCGTGCCGGTGGAGGAGGATCGTGAGGATTTCATCGCGGATGCCGCCGATTCAGCGTCGCGTGCCTTCGACCGCGGCTCCGACGAAGACAAGACGCGCGAGGCGGTGCGGCTGGCGGTGCGCCGCTGCGCCACCGCCTGGACCGGCAAGAAGCCGCTGGTCGAGGTGATGCTGATCCGGGTCGACTGACGTGAAATGGACGTCGATCACCGCGATCTATTTCCTGTTCTTCGTCGCGAGCGCCTTCATCCTGCTGCCATTCGGGGTGAAGACCGACGAGGAAGCCGGCAACGAGCTGGTCGCCGGGCAGGCGCAAAGCGCTCCGCACCGGTTCCATTTACCGACGCATCTGCTTCGCGCCCTTGGCTTGGCTGCGGTTCTGTTCGCCATCTATTACGCGAACTGGTCGTTCGGTTGGATTACCGCCGACGATCTCGATTTCTACAATTAGCGGCGGCGGTCGATGGCCTCGCCGAGGGCTGCGTACAGCTTGCCCATGTCGGACGACATCAGCGTCACCGCGATCATCCCTCCGTCGCGCTCGGCGAGCACTCGCCTAAGCATCGCCTCGAAGTCGTGGACGTAGCGGTTGACCGACTGCTGGAACTCGGCGTCGGCCTCGAAGTGCGAGCGGATGGCGCGGCTTTCGTTGCCGTCGAGCAGCCGCACCGCGCGGCGGGTGAAGACGCCGCGGTTGCCCTTGAGGTAGGATTCCCACGCCTTGTCGTCGACCTCGTCGGACAAGATCTTGCCGACGTCGATCGAAGCCGAGTGCATCGAATCGATCAGCAGCGAGACACGCCGGGCGAACTCCTCTGTGGCGCGTTCGCGGTCGGTCGACTGCTGGCGCTCGACATGGTGCTCGAGCGCGGTCGCGCTCTGACCGAGGCTGAGCATCTGCTCGGTGAGGCGGCTGGTGGCGCTGCGAGCCGAGTCGACCGCTCGCGCCGCCACTGCTTCGACTTCGTGCAGCCGGTCTTCGACGCTCTCGCGGATCACGCGCTCCAGCGCTTCGCGGGTCGATTGCGAAAGATTTTCCGTGCTTTCGGGAATGATGCTGCCGATTGCCTCCCGAGCCCGCTGCGCGGCGTGGGCGGCGGCTTCGCGGACCTGGACCATGGCCTCGACCAGCGCCGGGCCGGTCTCGGCGCTTAGCCGCGCAGCTTCGGTCTGAGCGCTGGAAATTGAGGCGGACAGCGTGGTCAGGCGCTCTTCGGCGGTTCCAACACCGTCGTCGAGCGTCGCCAGCAGTGCGGCAAAGCGATCCTGCTGCACCGCGATACCCTCGCCGCTGGCGGTGATCCGCTCGTTCGCTTCCAGCGCTGCGTCGCGCACCCATTCGATCTCGGGGCGCAGGGCCTCGGTCGATTGCGCCAGCTGCTCCGACTGCCCAAGCGCGGTGCCGATCGCGGTGCCGAGCTCATCGCGGACATTCACCGACAGCTGCTCGATGCCGCTGCGAAGCGCTTCGGTCCGCTCCGCCAGGGTGGCGATCGCCTGGTCCTGGCCGCCCGTCGCCGCGGCAAACGACTCGAGCTCGGCGCGTGAACCCGCCAGTGCCTGCGAAAAGCGCGCCGCGCGGTCGTCGCCGGTCTCGGCGAGAGCCACGAAACGCTGCTCAAGCTCGCCCAGCGCTCGAGCGATGTCGGAGGTGATGCGCTGCGACGAACGTTCCTGCTCGGCGACTCGGGCCGCCAGCGAATCCAGCGCGATTGTGGCCGAGCTGACATTGGTGCCCAATGCCTGGGCAGCATCCACGCCCGCAGTGCCGATGCCGGCTGACGCCTGTTCGACCAGGGCTGTCACCGCCGAGGCCTGGACGTCGATCCCGCCCCGGATCTCGTCGAGCGTCAAGGCGGTTCGATCGAGCAGCGCATCGATCGCTGTCGAGAAGCTGGATTCGGCATCGCCGACCCGAGTCGCCGCCGCCGCGCCGGCGCTTTCGATATGCGTGAGGTGGCCGACAAGCCGCTGGGCGGCGGCGCCGACGGTCTCGTCGGCCTCGCGGGTGCGTTCGCCCAAGGCCGCGACCTGCTGCTCGAGGTCGGCAGTGCGGCCCGCGGTTTCCGCTCCGCTCGCTCGAAGCTGCTCGGCGATGGCGCGCACCTGCTGCTCCGCCCGCGGCAGATCGTCGAGCATGACGCCAAGGTCGTTGCGGGCATTCTCCGCCGCTCGGTCGAACAGGCTCGCATGCTCGGCAAGCTGCTGGGAGCCGGCTCCAAGTTCGCCGGTGGCGGCGCCGAGCCGAGCGGTGGCGTCGTCGCCCAGCAGCATCAGGTTTTCCGCGACCGATGCCAGCTCGGCCCGGCTATCGCCGATCCGCTGAGAGATGACTCCGAGCAGGCCTTCGAGCGAACGCGCCTCGGCTCGCATTGCCACGACCGACTGGGTGAAGCGCTCGGCTTCCTTGCGGCGGGTGCGGCCGAATATCAGCCAGACCAGGCCGAGAAGCGCCAGCGGCCCGGTGGCGATCGCGACCCATTGCGCGATCTGCGGCGAGCTCAGGGGTTCGGCGGCAAGCGCTCGCCCGGCCGACCAAGCGGTGTAGCCTACCCACAGGACGGCGAGGATGACGAGGGCGTAGCCCAATATCGCTCGGCCGCCTGCGGCATGAACATCGCCCTCGGCTTGGCTCTCGCTCCAGCGCAGCTGGTCGAAACGGGGCGCCTCCAATTCCATGCTTCCGGCTTCGGCGACCTCCTGCTCAGGTGAGAGGGCTGACGAGTAGCGCGGGCTGGGTTTGATCATGGCCCGGGCAGTTTAGCATCTTTGTCTGCAGGCGAAAGCGATTAGAACGGGGTCGAGCCGGCCTGCTGCTGCGGTTGGCGTTCAGGAGAAGAATATGGCGCTCGGCGCCCTCGTCGGGGCCTATCAGGAGGATGATTCCGGAGCGTTGCGAGCGCTTTACCCGCTCGCCGGCCGAACCCTGGTCGAATATCAGGTGCGCTGCGCGGCGGCTGCCGGAGCGGCTCCGATCGTGCTCGTCGTCGACCGCATCCCGCCGGCGCTCAACGAGGCGCTCGAACGGCTTCAGCGCGAGGGCCTGGCGGTGACCACGGTCACCGACGGAAACGAGGCGGCGAGCCGCTTCGGCACCGGCGAGATGATCCTGCTGATCGGCGACGGGATCGCTCCGCCGGCCGAGCTGCTCACCAGCATCGCCGAGACGGCGGAGCCGGCGATCGTCACCGTGCCCGACGACGAGCCGCACAGGCATTTTGAGCGGATCGACGGGGTGTCCCGCTGGGCGGGGGTGGCGCTGGTCGATGCACAGACGATGGGCGCCACCGCGGCGATGCTCGGCGATTGGGACCTGCAGTCGACGTTGTTGCGTCGCACCTTGCAGGCCGGCGCGCTCAGCATCCCGCTGTCGCCGGACGGGGGCGAGCCGGTGCTTGCCAACAGCCCGCAGGAGCTGAATGCACTCGACCGCCAGCTGATCGTTTCCTCGCGCGGCGGCAGGCGCGACTGGGCGAGCCGCTATGCGCTTCCGATCGTTGAAGAATATGCGACCGAAGTCTTGCTCAAAACAGCGATCAAGCCGCAACGCCTGATCGATTCGGGAGTGCTCGTAACGCTCGGTGCGGTCCTTGCTTTCGCTACCGGCTGGCTGTGGGCGGGGATGGCCTTGCTAGTGGTTTCGACTCCGCTCGACCTCGTCGCCCGGCGGTTGGCGGCGCTTCGACTGCGGCCGATGTCACCGCGCTCGACGATGCGGCGGCTGTTGTGGCCGACAGCAGGGCTGACGCTGCTGGCGCTCGGCTGGTGGCTTTCCCGCGACGGTGCCGGATGGGGCGCGCTCTATGCCGCTGCGGTCGCAACCGCTTTCGCCGAAGCAGCGCGGATTGAGCGCGGCAGGACCGAGCTTCCCGGCCAGATCTGGCTGTTTTCCAGGCGCAACGCGATACTCGGAGCAGTCCCCCTGGCGCTCTTCGGCGCCTGGACGACCGCCATCGTCGCACTCTCGCTCTACGCGGCCGGAAGCTTCTTCTTTGCCCAGTATGCAAAGCATCGAGTTCAACCAAGTTGACCGCCCGTTAACCCAAAATGGATAATCCGCGGGTGATGGCGCCCATAGAATGGCCAGTCGCCGCTGGATCGGACGATCGGGCGGCAAGCTCCACGCGCCGCGTGGATCGCGACCGCTTGTCCACCGTCCGAGCCGACTTCTTCCTCGACCCGAAAGCGCGTCTGACCGAGCAGGAACGGGCGTTGATGACGGCGATGCTTGCCGATCTAGTGGCCACCGTTGCCGACGAGATCAGGGTTGCGGCTCAGCTTCGATCGGAAGCCGCCAGCGATCATCGCGCCAGCCTAGTCGAGCGCCTCGCCGCGAGCCGCCTGCTCGACATCCCGGAATTGATCGCGCTGCTGCTGTGCCGGGCCGAGCAGGAACGGGTTTCGGCGACGATCCGGCCCAGGGGCAAGGGCGGCCCTGCGAGTTTTCTCCACACGCTGGCCGCTCACCCGGACGCCGACGTTGCGGCCGCGGCGATGGCCGTGATCCTGGGCAGAAGTCGACGCCGCGACCGTTTCGATGCGCCGCGGATCGATCTCGACGACGTCCCGGCCGAAGCGGCTGTGCGGTTCGTTTATGCGGTGACGGCGGCGATTCGCGCTTCGGAAGCCGCCAGCGGCGCCGACCGCCGCCTTGCCGACGCAGCGGCGGCGAGGCTCGGTCGCCACGACGAGACTAAGCGGATCGACGCACTGACCTTCGCGCTTGTCCACGCACTCGAACATGCCGGCAGCCTCGACGAGGACACGATCCGTTCGGCGCTGGCCGACGGCGAGCTCGGGATTTTTGCCGAGGCCCTGTCGAGGCGCGCAGGGGTCGATGCGGAAACGGCCTGGAATGGCGTCGCCGCCGGAGGGCCGGAGCTGGCATGCCTACTCCGCATGGCCCAGCTGCCGCGCCAGGTCGCCGCCGAAATCGCCGCTGCAATGGGGGAAGCGGCGCTTGGCGGCCCGGCTGAGCTGATCGGCCTGTTCGACAGTCTTTCCGATGACGACGTCGAGCGCGCCCGCGACTGGATGCAGCTCGATCGGCAGTACCGCGAAGCGATTACCGCGCTTGGGAGGCCCGATGGCGACCCGGCCAACTGAACCTCGGACCGTCACCGGGCGGGTCGACGGGCGCGGCCGGCTGGTTGCTGCCGACGCCGAGTTGGAGGCGCTCCAGCGCGAAGCGGGGTCGAGCCTCGGCTCGCCGGTGGCAATCCCGCAACTCGCCGCCATCGTCCGGATCGCGCGGCAGTTGAGGATCCCGGTCGAGCGCCGAGCGCTTGCCGCCGGCGCCGCCCAAGACATCGAGATGTGGGTTCGGGCCGTGCCGGAAGGCGACGAAGTGGCGTTGATCATCGAGCGCTGGGACTCGCGACCGCCGCTCGGACCGCGGTTAGCGAGTGTCCCCGGCGGCCGGGCGGACCCGCTGTCCAGCTCCGGCCGCTGGTCAGTCGACGAGCAGCTCCGGATCGTCGGAATTTCCGAAGCCGCCGCGGAAATGATCGGGGTTCCGGTAGCCGAGGCTTCCGGCCAGCTCCTGACCAAAATGGTCAAGCTCGAGGAAGACGAGAATGGCGAGATGCCGATGCTCCAGGCGCTCGCCGCGCGCGGCAGCTTCGCTCGCCAGCTAGGGCGCCGCCGAAGCGATGAGGCGGCATTGCTGCTGAGCGGCGAGGTCCTGCTCGGCAACGGCGACAGCTTTGCCGGCTTCGAAGGCTCGGTCGCGCTCGCCGACAGCGTCAAGTCAGGGGAGGCGACACCCGATCCCGCCTTCGACGAGCTACTTCGCTCGCCGCTTCGCCACATCATCGACAGCGCCGACCGGATTGCCGGCCGCTCGGAAGGGCCGCTGCGCGACGATTATGCGGCCTACGCTGCGGACATCTCGGCGGCGGCGCACCACTTGCTGTCGGTGGTTCGAACGATGGGCGAGCAGGGCGACACCGGGCGCGCGACCATCGACCTGGTGGAGCTGGTCTACGAGGCCGTCGGCCTTATCGAAACCACCGCCAGCGAGCGCGAAATCCCGGTTGCAGTCGAGCCGTTGCACAGCTTCACTGCCCAAGGCGAGCCGCGCGGGATCATCCAGATTCTCGTCAACCTGGTTGGCAATGCGGTGCGCCACTCCCCGGTTCGGGCAACCGTCACCGTCTCGTTCGAGCGTGCGGGGGACCAGTCGATCGTCCATGTCGCCGATGACGGACCCGGGATCGAGCCCGGCGACCAGCAACGGATTTTCGAACGCTTCGAGCGCGGCAAGGGTGAAGGCGAGGGTAGCGGCCTTGGGCTGGCCATCGCCCGCCGGCTGGCACGGTCGATGGATGGCGACATCCAGCTCCACAGCAAGCCGGGAATGGGCTCGCGGTTCAGTCTGGTGCTGCCGGCTGCCTAGCGCTCGCCGACCTCGACATAGTCGCGCTGGGTGGCGCCGACGTACAGCTGCCGCGGCCGGCCGATTTTTTGCTCCGGGTCGGAGATCATCTCGTTCCACTGGGCGACCCAGCCGACGGTCCGGGCAAGCGCGAACAGAGCGGTGAACATCTCGGTGGGGAAGCCGATCGCGTTGAGGATCACGCCCGAATAGAAATCGACGTTGGGGTACAGCTTCTTCTCGATGAAATAGTCGTCCTTGAGCGCGATCTGCTCGAGCTCGCGGGCGGTATCGAGGACCGGGTCGCTGATACCAAGTTCCTTCAGCACTTCTTCTGCGGTCTGCTGCATAACCTTCGCCCGAGGGTCGTAATTCTTGTAGACGCGGTGGCCGAAGCCCATCAGCCGGAACGGGTCGTCCTTGTCCTTGGCGCGGGCGATATATTCGGGAATGTTCTCTGGCCGCGCAATCTCGCGAAGCATGTTGAGCGCGGCTTCGTTGGCGCCACCGTGCGCCGGCCCCCACAGGCAGGCGATTCCGGCGGCGATGCAGGCGAAGGGGTTGGCTCCCGACGATCCGGCGAGGCGCACAGTCGAAGTCGAGGCATTCTGCTCGTGGTCGGCGTGGAGGATGAAAATCCGCCGCATCGCCCGCTCGATGACCGGATTGACCTCATAGGCCTCGGCCGGGACGCCGAACGTCATGCGAAGGAAATTGCCGGTGTAGCTCACCGAGTTGTCGGGATACATGAACGGCTGTCCGACCGAATATTTGTACGCCATCGCCGCGATCGTCGGCATCTTGGCGATCAGCCGGTGGGTGGCGATCATCCGTTGCTCGGGATCGGTGATATCGGTGCTGTCGTGGTAGAAAGCCGACAGCGCCCCGACCACGCCGCACATGATCGCCATCGGGTGCGCATCGCGCCGGAAGCCGCGGTAAAAGGTCGACAGCTGCTCGTGCAGCATGGTGTGCCGCGAGATCGTGTAAGTGAACTGGTCGAGCTCCTTCGCCTTGGGCAGCTCGCCGTGGACCAGCAGGTACGACACCTCCATGAAGGTAGAATTCTCGGCCAGCTGGTCGATCGGGTAGCCGCGATGGAGCAGGATGCCCTTTTCGCCATCGATGTAAGTAATCGCGCTTTGGCAACTGGCGGTCGAGGTGAAGCCGGGGTCGTAGGTGAACATCCCGGTCTGGCCATAGAATTTGCGGATATCGACGACCTCGGGGCCGACCGAGCCGGGGATCAACGGATAGTCCCAATTCCCCTCGCTGCTGGTCATGGCCATGGTCTTGTCGGTCATTCGTCGGGTTCCACCATCTGATCGGAGATTCGCGCCAGGCTTTCGCCCTGCCCGAGCAGCGCCAGCACGTCAAAGATGCCCGGGCTGGTGGTCCGTCCGGTCAGCGCGGCTCGAAGCGGCTGGGCGAGCTTGCCGAGCTTGACGCCGGCCGCGTCGGCCACCCTCCGGACCGCAGCCTCGAGCGATTCGAGCTGCCAATCGTCGACGGCGCCGAGTTCGCGGTGAGCCTGGGCGAGCAGCGACCGCGATTCGGGCGTGAGCAGAGCGCTGGCGGCCACATCGACATCGAGCGGGCGGCTGGCGAACAGGAAGGCCGCGCCTTCCGCGATCTCATGGACGCTATGGGCGCGTGCCTTGAGCTCCGGCATCGCCCGGACCAGCAGGTCGAGGTCGGCCCCAGGACCGATCAGCGGAACCGCGAGCTCCGCCAGCCGCCGGTCATCGGCTTCGCGGATGTAGTGGCCGTTGAGGTTCTGAAGCTTCTTGATGTCGAACCGCGAGGGCGACTTGCCGACATGGTCGAGGTCGAACCATTCGATCGCCTGGCCCTTGACGATGATCTCGTCGTCGCCGTGGCCCCAGCCGAGCCGGAGCAGATAGTTGAACAGGGCTTCGGGAAGAATACCCATGTCGCGATAGTCGTGGACGCCCAAAGCCCCGTGCCGCTTGGACAGCTTGGCACCGTCGGGGCCGTGGATCAGCGGTACGTGCGCATAGGTCGGCTCGGCCCAGCCCATCGCCTTGACGATCGCCAGCTGGCGGAAGGCGTTGTTGAGGTGGTCGTCGCCGCGGATGATGTGGGTCACCCCCATGTCATGGTCGTCGACGACCACCGCCAGCATGTAGGTCGGGCTGCCGTCGGAGCGCAGAAGCACGAAATCGTCGATCTCGGCGTTGCTGACCGCGACTCGCCCCTGGACGACGTCCTCGATCACCGTTTCGCCCTCGCGCGGCGCCCTGAGCCTGACCACGAACGGGGCACCTTCCGGCCCCGTATCGCGACAGTCGCGCCATTCGCTTTCCAGCCGGAATGGGCGCCGCTCCGACTGCGCCCGCTCGCGCCGGGCCTTCAGTTCCTCGGCGGTCAGGTAGCACCGATATGCGGCGCCGCGCTCGATCAGCTGGTTGGCGACCTCGGCGTGCCGCGCTTCGAACTGCGACTGGAAATAGGCCTCGCCGTCCCAGTCCAGGCCTAGCCACTTGAGCCCGTCGAGGATGACGTCGATCGCTTGCCTCGTCGAGCGCGCCTTGTCCGTGTCTTCGATGCGAAGCAGCGTCTTGCCCCCGTAGTGGCGGGCGTAGAGCCACGAGAACAGGCCGGTGCGGGCATTGCCGATGTGCAGGAAACCGGTCGGTGAGGGCGCGAAGCGGGTAACTACAGGCGATTGATTGGTGCTTGCGCTCAAGCCCGCTTTCCTTTTGTCTAGTCCGGTCGTGCAATGGATGAGCGCCCCTAACATAGCGGGTGCGCCTCTTCCACAGCCGGCTCGGGGCTATTGGAAGGCGCATCTCAGCGTTGGCCGGGAGAGGGTGGAAGCCTTCCTGGAGCGCGAACGCGCGCAATTGCCGCCATGGTTCGTGGTCGGCTTCGGCGTCGGGATCGCCGCCTGGTTCGTCCTAGATACGCCCACACAATGGCTGGCGTTTCTCGCGATTGCCGGCGGGATCGCGGTCGCGGGTTTCACCGCGCGCGGCGGGCGGGCGGAACGGGCGGTGGGCTGGTTCGCGGTTGCGCTGGTGCTCGGCTGCGCGCTGGCGTGGGGGCGATCCGCCTGGGTCGCGGCGCCGCGGCTGGAGCGGCCGGTGATCACTGCCTTCGAGGCAAGGGTGGAGCGCGTCGAGAGCCTGGTCGCCAGAGGCGACGTTCGACTGACGCTGGCCCCGGCTCATCCAGACCTGCCGCCGCGGGTCCGGGTTTCAGTCAAGCAGGACGGAGCTCCCGAGGGGCTGGGCAAGGGCGCAGTCGTGCGCCTGCGGGCGCGGATCGCGCCACCGCCGCCGATGGCGCTGCCGGGAAGCTACGACTTCCCCCGCGATGCGTGGTTCCGGCAGATCGGCGGAGTCGGTCGGGCGTTCGGCGAGGTGGAGATGCTTGCGACCGGTCGCCCCGGCGGGCTGGACCGGGTTCGTGACCGCCTCGGCGAGCACGTGCGCGAGCGACTTCCTGGAAAATCAGGCGGAATCGCGACGGCGCTAGCCAATGGCGACCAGAATGCCGTGGAAAAGGACGACGCCGAGGCGATGCGGCGGAGCGGGCTGACCCACCTGCTGTCGGTCAGCGGACTGCATATCGCTGCCGCGGTGGGTGCGGTGATGTTGCTGACTTTGAAGCTGCTGGCGCTGTCCGAGCGGCTCGCGCTCAGGTTCAACCTCGTGCTTGTCGCTGCCGGAGCCGGAGCGGTGGCGGGCGTTGCCTATACGCTTCTGACCGGCGCCCAGGTGCCGACGGTGCGAAGCTGCATCGTCGCGCTGCTGGTGCTTGCGGGAATCGCCCTCGGCCGCGACGCGCTCAGCATGCGATTGTTGTCGGTCGCCGCCCTCGTCATCCTGCTGTTCCGGCCGGAATCGCTTGCCGGAGCAAGCTTCCAGCTGAGCTTCGCGGCGGTCTCGGCGATCATCGCGCTGCATTCGAGCCAATGGGCGCGGCGGCTGTTCCAGCGCCGCGAGGAGGGCATTGCGGCGCGCTTCGGCCGGGCGCTGCTGGCGATGGTTGCGACCGGCCTGGCGGTCGAAATGGCGCTGATCCCATTCGCGCTTTATCATTTCCACCGCGCCGGGCTGTACAGCGTCGCCGCCAACCTCGTCGCCATCCCGCTGACCACCTTCATCATCATGCCGCTCGAGGCCGTCGCGTTGTTGCTCGACGCGGTCGGCCTCGGAGCGCCGCTCTGGTACCTCACCGGCCTCTCCATCGACCTGCTGCTGTGGATCGCCCACACCGTCGGCAGCGCCACGGGCGCGGTAGCGATGCTGGCGTCGATGCCGCCTTATGCCTTCGCCCTGATCATCGCCGGCGGTGTGTGGCTGTGTCTGTGGACCAGCCGCGTGCGGCTGCTTGGGCTCGTTCCCTTTGCGCTCGGCGCAGCCGCCGCAGCGATTTCGCCGCGCCCCGATCTGCTGGTGACAGGCGACGGACGCCACCTCGCGGTCGTGTCGGAAGATGGCACGCCGCTGCTGCTGCGCGAGCGCAGTGGCGACTTCGTGCGAACGCTGCTGGCCGAGAATAGCGGTTTCGACGGCGATCCCGCCGAGCTCCAAGCGGCCCCGAGCGCGAATTGCTCGCGCGACTCTTGCCTCGCCGACCTGGAGCGCGGCGGGCGGCGCTGGCGAATGCTCGCGACGAGATCCTCAACCCTGTTTCCATGGGAGCAACTGGTCGCAAGTTGCGCCGAAGCCGACATCGTCGTTGCCGACCGCCGGTTGCCGCCCGCCTGTGCGCCGCGCTGGCTCAAGCTCGACCGTATTCAGCTCGAGCAGACCGGGGGGGTCGCGATCTACCTGGGGCGAGCCCGCGCGTGGACACGGTTGCGGGGCGGGTTGGGGCGCACCCGTGGGCGACTCGGCCGCGAAAATTCGCTACGGCTGTTGGCCGTCCAAGAAGGAGAGCGAATGATGCCGCAGTTCGTGATTGAGCGGGAAATGCCGGGGGTCGGTGGCCTTGGCGCGGAAGAGCTCAAAGGCGCATCGCAGACCAGTTGCTCGGTGATTCGCGATCTCGGGCCCGAAATCCAGTGGGTCCACAGCTATGTCACCGACGACAAGATCTACTGCATCTATCGCGCGCCCAATGAGGACATCATCCGCGAGCATGCCGAGCGGGGCGGCTTTCCCGCCAATACGATCTCGCAGGTGCGCACGATGATCGATCCGACCACCGCCGAGTAACTCACTCCGGCGTTGTCTCCCACACTGCAAGCTCGCTTCCCGACGGATCGATGAAGTGAAAGCGGCGGCCGCCGGGGAAGGAGAAGATCGGCCTGGCAATAACCCCGCCGGCCGCGGTCACCGAGTCGAAGGCTGCGTCGAGATTGTCGACGCGCACCACCGGCAGCGGTGCCGAGAGCGCTTCGTCGACCTGCCCGTTGAGTCCGACATCGACATCGCCGGTGGTCGTCGCTGAGTAGTCGGGGCCGTAGTCGGTAAATGCCCAACCGAACGCCTTCGAATAGAAGGCACGGGTCAGTTCGTGCGCAGTGACGCTGGGCAGCTCGACATAATCGATGCGCGGGCCAGCCATCGGCTTAGTAGCGCCGGATGAGCCCTGCCAGCCGCCCCTGAATCTGTACCTGCTCGGGCCGGTAGCGTTGCGGTTCATAGCTGCGGTTGGCGGGATCGAGGCGGATCATGTTGCCCTCGCGCCGGAACGTCTTGAGCGTTGCTTCTTCCTCGTTGACCAGGGCGACGACGATCTCGCCATCGCGGGCGACGTCGGCCTTGCGGATCAGTGCGAAGTCGCCGTCGAGGATGCCTTCCTCGACCATCGAATCGCCGGATACTTCAAGCGCATAATGCTCGCCCGGCCCAAGCAGCGCGGCGGGCACTGAAAACGTTTCCGTCCCCTGTAGCGCCTCGATCGGGGTTCCGGCCGCGATCCGCCCGTGCAGCGGAAGCTCGATCGTGTCGTTGGCGGCAGCCGGCAATACCGGCTTCGCAATCGCCGCAGCCGCTGGCGAGCTGGAGTCGGGAAGTTTCAGTACCTCAAGCGCCCGCGCCCGATTGGGCAGCCGCCGGATAAAACCGCGCTCCTCGAGCGCCGAAATCAACCGGTGAACCCCCGACTTGGACTTGAGCTCGAGCGCCTCGCGCATTTCGTCGAAGCTTGGGCTGACCCCGGTCCGGCCAAGCCGCTCCTGCACGAAAAGCAGCAATTCGCGCTGTTTGGA